>JAFODX010000031.1 GCA_017380475.1 Clostridia bacterium | reverse complement strand
GGGCGTATTAAAGTGTCTTTATGTAAGACGGACGCTGTACGTGGGGATTGCAAGTTTCTATGTAAGACGGACGCCGTACGTGGGGATTGCAAGTTTTTATGTAAGACGGACGCCGTACGTGGGGACTTCTTATCAGAACTGCTCTAAAAATCTCATATCGTTTTCAAAGAATAATCTGAGGTCGTTTATGTTAAACTTACCCATTGCAATTCTTTCAAGTCCTATACCGAACGCAAAGCCTGTGTATTCTTCAGGGTCAATACCGCAGTTTTCAAGTACGTTCGGGTGTACCATACCACAGCCGAGGATTTCAATCCAGCCCTCGCCCTTGCAGACGCTGCAACCCTTACCGCCACAGTTAAAGCAACTGTAGTCCATTTCAGCTGACGGCTCTGTGAACGGGAAATGGTGCGGTCTGAAACGTACACGTGTTTCTTCGCCATAAAGCTCTTTTACAAATCTTTCAAGTGTTCCCTTAAGGTCTGCCATTGTGATGTTCTTGTCAACCACAAGTCCCTCTATCTGATGGAATACCGGTGAATGTGTTGCGTCCTGAGTGTCGCTTCTGTAAACTCTGCCCGGTGCGATAATTCTTATCGGCGGTTTTGTCTTTTCCATAACACGTACTTGCATCGGTGATGTCTGTGTTCTTAAAACGATATTATCCTCGATATAGAATGTATCCTGCGTATCACGTGCAGGGTGGTTTTTCGGGATATTAAGTGCCTCGAAGTTATAATAATCATACTCAACCTCAGGACCCTCTGCAACAGAGAATCCCATACCCATAAATATTTCCTTTAAGCTGTTCATAACCTGAGTCATCGGATGAAGCTTACCCTTGCCGTTGTGCTTTCCAGGCATAGTAACATCTATAACCTCTGACTTAAGCTTTTCTTCTTCAAGCGTTCTTTCAATAGCTGTTTTCTTGCTGTCGATTTCCTTTTCGAGATTCTGTCTTATCTCATTTGCAAGAGCACCGATAACGGGACGCTCCTCCGGTGTGAGCTTGCCCATACCCTTTAATACGGCTGTCAGCTCACCTTTTTTACCCATATACTTGATACGGATTTCTTCAAGTGCCTCAAGTGTTGATGCATCATTTAATGCTGTTTCAACTGAAGCCTTGATTGCTTGTAACTGTTCTTTCATTTTTACTCTTCCTTTCTTTTTAGAAACAAAAAAACTTCGTCCCCTGAATAAGGGACGAAGAATATTCTCTCTCCGCGGTACCACCCGTTTTCCGGAAAACTTTTTCCGGCACTCATTATACGTATAACGGCGCAACCCGTCACAGGCTACTCTCTTTTACGATTTAACCCATGCGACTCCAAGATGAAATTTCAGTAATAACCGTGCCGCAACGGCTCACAGCTCAATAACCGTCACTCTCTTCTGGTGTATTATTACCTACTTTGTCTTTTCACAGTCTTTTATTCAATTGGATATATTTTACCACACAAATTCAGGTTTGTCAACACATTTAATCAATTTTTTTGTGCCGTCTGCGTGTAGTAAGCTCGGTGTTATAAAGATTTCTGGCATTAAAGAGAACCTGCTCATTAAACTTGCCTTTGAGGGCATCACCCACACGTTCAAGTTTTTCAAGCTTTTCACGCTTTTCGCTTTCGCCCCATATATCCATCTGCATACACACATTGCCCTCATCAAAACCGCCTGCGCTTATTCCGATACTGTGTATAGGTCCGAAATCCTTGTACTTCTCGTCAAAGAATGCCATAGAGTGTTGAACAATTTCCCGTGCGATATCCGTTGGTACATCAACTTTTCCGCCGTGCGATGTCCATTTCAGGTCAGTATCACGCACACGTATGATTATTTCAGATGCTTTATGCCCCTTATATCTCAAGCGCTCTGCGATTTCCTCTGCAAGTTCTCGAAATACCGTTATTACATCGTCACGTGTAACAAGGTCACGTGAACAGGTCGTGCTGGCACTCACCGACTTCTCCTCGTTTTCTTCCTCATAAAGTGCTACGGGAGATGAGTCATTTCCGTTGGCATACGCATAAAGCTGATATCCGTTCTTGCCAAGCCATGACGATATAAGATTGGGGTCAGACTGTGCAAGGTCGCCTATCGTGTAGACCGCACGGCGATTTAATACCTGTTTTGTTTTACCGCCGACAAAAAGCAGATTTTCAACGGGTAGTTTCCATACTACATCACGATAGTTATCTCGTGTAATTTCAGATACTGCATCGGGCTTTTTCAGGTCCGAGCCAAGCTTTGCAAAAACCTTATTGAACGATACACCGATTGAAACTGTTATATCAAGCTCTTTTTTTACTCTTTCTCTTATTTCTTCTGCTATTTCAAATCCATGCCCTCGCATTGTACCCCGAAGCTCAACCCACGCTTCGTCACAACCAAACGGTTCTACATAGTCACTGTACGAAAGCAGAATTTCACGCAATTTTCGCGAATATGAAAGGTACATCTTCATATTTGACGGCTTTTTTATGAGGTCAGGACATTTACGTTCTGCCTGCCAGATTGGTTCAGCAGTTTTTATGCCGTACTGTTTTTTTGCAATATAATTTGCCGCACGAATAATTCCCCTGCGTTCCTCGGCATTGCCGACAACCGCAACCGGTTTATCCTTAACAGACGGGTCGAGTGCACACTCAACCGACGCAAAAAAACTGTTTGCATCAACGTGCAGTATTGTCCTTTCCATAAAATCCACCTCGCAACTCACGAACATACGTTTGAATTTATTTTATCATAATTTTATTCTTTTGTCAAGTAAAAAAAGACGATTAAAACCGCCTTTTTTATACAAGATTAAATATGTACGACATAACCACAGGTATTGTTGCACACGCAAGTACTGTTGAAACCATTGCAAGACCTGCACCTGCACGGCAGTCCTCG
>JAFODX010000030.1 GCA_017380475.1 Clostridia bacterium | reverse complement strand
CCGGAATTGTTCATTGCAAATGCGTAATCGCCTATGCTCATTACTCCCTCGGGAATTTCAAGCACTCCCGACAACGGGCAATCAATGAATATTCCGTTCGGAATTGATGCGACCTGCGGAAGTGTAATTGTTCCCTTAAGGTTTTTACACCCTGCAAAGCTGTATGGATAGAGTGCCGAACAGTATGACAAGTCAACATCTCCCGTAAGTCCCTCACAGCCTGCAAATGCGTACGGTCCTATCGCTCTTACAGTATACGGAATATCTATATCCCCCGAAAGCTCATCGCAACCATAGAACAAAAATGTTCCGAGTATCTGTATTCCATCAGAAATCTTAATAGATTTTGCAGGTGCTTCTATACCTGTTTGTTCAGTATATTCACCAAATAATGTCCCTATTTTACCCTTATCAAGCAATGTTTCGTTCTGAACAGAAAAAATCATTTTTCCATCTATCATATTGGGGATTACCAGTGTATCGACTTCCTCACCAATATATTCCTCAATCGTATGTCCATCTGATGATACACGCCAGTCAGATGCTTCTCCCTCGACAATCTCAAATGCATACGGGATACCGTTACCGTTAAAAGCATCTTTTCCATCCGTCTTAAGCGTACCAAGTTTTATAGCTGCATTTGGACGATTTACAACAAGATTTACTTCCACATCTCCGCCTGTTATAGCAGGTAACGCAAAGTCCTTTAACACACTTTTATTTTCGTAAGTACACGAAACACAAAAACCGTCTACCATATAATCACCAGGATTTATAGTGAGTGTATAAACCGATGCAGTTTCACCGTTCTCATAGTCTATATGTCCACCATCGGCAGATATTTTACCGCCGTCCACATTACCGCTTAACGTCGCTTTTTCAACAGGCGTAGCTGACGGGTTCTGTGCACTCACAAAAAAGTCGGAATATACGCATCTATATCCAGAAAATCCGAAACCTGCGGTATTTCCACACCGTTTATATCAGGATTTTTCACAAGCTCTGCAACAGGATAACTTTCTGCAGATACATATACCGAAGCGGCAGTAAAAACTGCCGCTGTAAGAATCAGTACTTTTTTAAACATAACTCCCACCTCAGAAATCTATCGAAAATATATTTGAATTTTTATCAAGTGATTTTCCGTTAACCTTTAAATCACCCGAGCGCAACGCTTTTTCGGTAACTGATGAAAGTGTAAGAATTTCTTCTGTTTCAAAACCCCTCACTGTCATCTCCGGGATTATGTATTCTTTTTTCATAAGGATTCCCTCCTTTTATGCTTCCTCAATCAACATACGGTTAACCGCACTGATAAGTGCATATATTGACGCTGTTGAAATGTTCTCGTGAACACCAACACCCCAGAACACACGCTCGTGGTCGTCATTATCCTTGATTGCAATATATGTCGCAGCCTTTGAAGATGATTTTCTTTCAAGTGCGTGCTCTGTATACGCACATATCTCAAAGTCGATGTTAAGAAGCTTTCTCAATCCTATGCACAAAGCATCAAGCGGACCGTTGCCTGTTCCTGATACAAGCGATGTCTTACCGTCATACTCGATTGTAGCACTTACAACTGTTATCTGGTCGTCGTTCTGTGCTGAATATGAATGAGATACCAACGGTGACTTCAGGTTTGTATATGTATCCTTGAATGCCTGATGGATTTCCTCGTTATCAAGCACTGTATGCTTTTCGTCTGACAAGTCGTTTATAAGTGTCGCAAACTCGGTAAGCATATCCTTTGGCAATGTATAGCCGTATTTCTTTTCCATTACATAGCTTACGCCACCCTTACCTGACTGACTGTTAATCATAATCGGCTCATACTTTCTGCCGATGTCAGACGGGTCGATTGTAAGATACGGGTTTGCCCACTTGTTATCGGGATGCTCGTCAAACATATCAAAGCTCTTCTTTATAGCATCCTGATGGCTGCCTGAGAATGCAACGTATGCCATATCACCTGCATACGGATGACGTGAATGAATCGGCATCTTATTGAACTTTTCAAATACTTCGATTGCCTCGTCAATATTGCTCAGGTCAAGTTCAGGGTCAACGCCCTGCGCAAACATATTAAGTGCAATTGTTACTATATCTGCATTACCCGTTCTCTCACCGTTACCGAAAAGCGTACCCTCGACACGGTCTGCACCGGCAAGCATTGCAAGCTCTGATGATGCGACTCCCGTGCCACGGTCATTGTGAGCATGAACCGAAATTATAAGATTCTCACGATTTTTGAGATTCTTGCACATATACTCAATCTGGTCAGCATACACGTTTGCAGTTGCAACCTCGATAGTTGACGGGAGGTTGATTATAACCTTTCTCTCAGGTGTCGGGCAGAATATCTCGTTTACTGCATTTACCACCTCAACTGCGTAATCGGGTTCTGTACAAGTAAAGCTTTCAGGTGAATACTCAAATCTGATATTGCCGTCAAGCTTTGCATCAACAAGAGTCTTTACAAGCTTTGCACCCTCGATTGCAAGCTGTTTGATTTCTTCCTTGCCCTTTTTGAACACTACCTCACGCTGAAGAGTTGAGGTTGAGTTGTAAAGGTGAACGATTGCGTTCTTTGCACCCTGAAGTGCCTCTATAGTCTTTTCTATGATATGCTCTCTTGCCTGAGTAAGCACCTGAATTGATACATCGTCAGGGATTCTGTTCTCGTCAATAAGACGGCGTACAAATTCAAACTCTGTACCCGATGCTGCAGGGAAGCCTACCTCGATTTCCTTGAAGCCAAGCTTTACAAGATAGTCAAAAAATTCAAGTTTTTCATCAGTTGTCATCGGTGAATAAAGTGCCTGGTTACCGTCACGCAGGTCAACACTACACCAGATCGGAGCTTTCTCTATTACTTTATCGCACCATTCACGGTTTGTTATCGGAACGGGCGTATACATTCTTTTATATTTATGATGGTTCATAGCTATACCTACCTTATTATATAATACTTTAATTCTACAATACTTTTACTGCTTTGTCAATACCTATAACACTTAAAACTCTTGATTTATTAGCAATTTTAATGTATAATAAAGGTAAAAGGAGAGTGATTAACGTGAAACAGATTAAAACAGACAAAGCACCTGCGGCAATAGGACCTTATTCGCAGGCTATCATTTCAGGGAACACCGTTTATTGTTCGGGACAGATTCCGATAAACCCGGAAACAGGCGAAATCCCCGAAGGTGTCTCAAATCAGGCACATCAGGTGTTTAAAAACATCAAAAACCTGCTCGAAGCAGCCGGAACAAGCATTGACAAGGTTATAAAAACAAGCGTGTTCATAAAGGATATGAACGACTTTGCTGAAATAAACGCTATCTATGCTGAATATTTCACAGAGCCCTACCCTGCACGTTCCTGCGT
>JAFODX010000029.1 GCA_017380475.1 Clostridia bacterium | reverse complement strand
GGATAAAACAGACAGTTTAAAGCCGGGCGATAAAGTCTATAAGGTTAACCGCAACAAGAACATATTTATGGCGGTTATCGGTACAGAGGATATAAGAAACGGTGTTAATATTGCAGGTGCGCATATTGACTCACCAAGACTTGACCTCAAGCAGAATCCGCTTTATGAGAGTATGGATATGGCGCTGTTAAAAACCCATTATTACGGCGGTATAAAAAAGTATCAGTGGCCGACGGTTCCGCTTGCAATCCACGGTGTTATATATGACAAGGACGGAAACAAAAAGGAAATTGTAATCGGAGAGGACGAAAATGATCCCGTATTTGTTATAACAGACCTTTTGCCGCATCTTGCGCAGGACCAGATGTCGAAGAAAATGACAGAGGGCATAGAGGGTGAGAGTCTGAACGTACTCATAGGCGGTGCGCCGATTGAGGCAGAGGATGTAAAGGAAAAAGTTAAGTTCTCAATCCTTAAGATGCTTAACGCACGTTACGGTATCACAGAGAACAGCTTTATAAGTGCAGAAATTGAAGTTGTACCGGCACAGAAAGCGAAGAACGTAGGACTTGACGAAAGCTTTGTCGGCGGATATGGTCAGGATGACAGAGTGTGTGCATATACGACTCTTCGCGGAATAATTGATATAGAAGCGCCGAAGCGAACTGCGGTTGCAATTCTTGTTGATAAGGAAGAAACCGGCTCAGCGGGTAACACCGGAGCAAAGAGCGCATTTATGACTATGGCAATAACAGAGCTTATAGAGAAAGTGAACGGCACATGTTCACTTACAGACCTAAACAGAACAATAACAGCGTCTGCGTGTATGTCATCTGATGTATCAGCGGCGGCTGATCCGAACTATCCGTCAGTGCTTGAGGCTAACAATGCCACATATGCCGGATATGGTGTTGCGATAATGAAATATACCGGTGCACGCGGTAAGGCAGGCACATCGGATGCAAATGCAGAGTTTGTATATGAAATCGGCAAGCTTATGGACGATGACGGTGTTATATGGCAGACAGGTGAACTTGGCAAGGTAGACCTCGGCGGCGGCGGAACAATCGCACAGTATGTTGCAGACCTTAATATGGACGTAATCGACTGCGGTGTTCCTGTGCTTTCAATGCACGCACCGTTTGAGGTTGTTGCAAAGAGTGATGTGTATATGGCATACAGGGCATATAAAGCCTTCTACAAACGCTAAAATCCGAATAAATCACTCATCTTGCACTTTTGTGCTCACTCGCGTACCAACGTACAGCTCGTTCGCCTAAAAGCACAATCCAAGCAATGTATTCGAATTTTGTGGGTTTAATATTTGAGTATTTAAACATTCACGCAAAAAGAACGGTTCAGAAGAACCGTTCTTTTTAGATATTCAATATAGTGGAAGATACATCATAAGAGTGTATAAACAATCCCTCAGTCGGCTATGCCGACAGCTCCCTTTGCACAAGGGAGCCTTTTTAATATGCTTTAAACAGTGTTCCCACTTTTTTGCCTTCAATGAGGTCGTAGAGTGAGTCAATATTATTGCCGTTTGTGATAATCATACTTATTCCGGCGCTGTTGGCTATCTTTGCCGCTTCGATTTTTGTTACCATACCGCCCGTTCCGACATTTGAGCCTGCACCGCCGGCAGTTTCCTCGACGCTTTCAATGTTTTCAACACGTGATATAAGCTGTGCATCGGGGTTTTTGCGGGGATCGGAATTGTAGAGTCCGTCGATGTCGGAGAAGAGAACAAGCAGGTCTGCCTCTACAACTTTTGCAACTATTGCTGATAAGCTGTCGTTGTCACCGATTTCAATTTCTTCAACCGATACGGTATCGTTTTCGTTTACAATCGGGATGATGCCCATTTCAAGCAGGGTGTTGAATGTATCCTTGGTATGCTGCTTACGTTTTTCTATATCAATATCGGAACGTGTGAGAAGTATCTGTGCAACCGTATTATGGTACTCTGAAAACATTCTGTCATAGAGTGCCATAAGCTCGCACTGACCCACTGCTGCAAGCGACTGTTTCACCTTTGTGTCCTTGGGTTTCTGTGTGTAACCCAATTTGCCCATAGCAACACCGATAGCTCCTGATGAAACGAGAATAACTTCATACCCTGAGTTTCTCAAATCTGAAAGCACACGTGCAAGGTCGTTTATTCTGCGTATATTTATTTTACCCGTATCATATGTAAGGGTTGATGTTCCGACCTTTACAACGATACGCTTGTTTTTTTTGTCCATAATATGTACCTCGTAAATATATATTAAAGACAATTATACACCAAAAAATCCGATTTGTAAAGAGCAAATCGGATAAAAAGGGAGAGGGGTATAAATATTATGCAGATGTATTTTTGATAACTATAACAAACTCATCGCCCCAGTCGTGAGACTTCTCGTTATAGTGTGCATCAATACCGCTGTTTCTTATTAAAGATACTGCATTCGAAAGTGTGTTACGCAGAATCTGTATATCCTTGATTTTATTTATCTGAACAGCCGGTTCAACATCTGTTTTTGAAATTTCGCTCACGTACTGAATTGTTTCGGATTCTGTGAGGGAGTTTTCGCAGATATACCGTGCTGTTTCAATCTGACGATGCTTGTCCTTTATTTTCAACAGTGCCTTTGCCTGACGCTCGGAAAGTCTGAAACTGCGTATGTATTTTCTGACAAGCGGGTCAAGGTTCATAAGGTTTATGCGTTCGTTTATCTCATATGCCTTGTTACCAAGCTTGCGTGACAAATCACGGCTTGATATACCTTTTCGTTTAATCAGTTCTTTATAGCTCTCTGCAATTTCAAGAAAAGACAAATCCTCACGTTGCAGATTTTCAAGAAGTGACAGAACGGCACAGTCTGAACCGTCTGTGTCAAGCACTATGCAGGGTATGTCTTTAAGTCCTGCACTGTATGCTGCACGAAAACGCCGTTCGCCCGAAATCAGTTCGTATTCGTTATCGCCGCATTGCCGTACCGATATGGGGTTTAATACACCGTAGCGTTCAACAGAACGGATAAGTGCGTCCATTGTGTCGGGGTTAAAATATTTTCTCGGCTGACACGGGTTAGGACGGATAAATTTCAATGGAATATTTTTAATTTTGTTGTATGTACTGTCTGACATTTTTTATCACCTGTTTTCTTGATATTGTAATAGGAAACAGCGAACGGTAAGAAGTAGAAGAATGTAAGTTATACCGTTCGCTGCACCTCGGTGGTGGAAGGTGTAAGACAATTTGGGGGTGACAGCTTTTTGCTGTCTGTATCTGTTTGGTTTCTGTCTTACAAATACAATTATAGCATAAAAAAACACGGTGTAAAGTAAAAGCGTGCGACATAAATCGGCACGCTTTTTGAGTTATTTCTTTTTATAAACCTTTTCGACAGGAATCTCTGTTGCTTTTTTTCCTTTTCTGGGGAACTGTGTCGGAGTATGTCGGACTTTTTTTACAATAATTATCTTATGTTGCAGGTCAGTGTAAGGAATTTTGGCAGTGAATATTCCCTCAACCTCGCCGCCAAGTACCTCAATTGCAGGAAGAGCATCGGTGAGTTCTTCTTCTGCAAGCGGTCCTTTCAATGCAAGGAAATATCCACCCGTGCGTACAAGTGGCAGACACCATTCTGACAATGTACGCATATTTGCAACGGCACGCGAAACAGCAGTGTCATATTTCTCTCGGTGATTTTTATCAAGTCCTGCATCCTCTGCACGTGAGTGCATAAACTCTATGCCGTCTCTGATGCCCATTTCCTCTGCGGCGTCCTGCAAAAAGGAGATACGTTTATTGAGTGAATCAAGCAGTGTAAGACGGGTAGACGGTGTTGCACATTTTAACACAAGCCCCGGGAAGCCTGCACCTGTTCCGACATCTATCACGTTTTTGCCAACACATCCTGTAAGACAGGTTGTAAGACTGTCAAGGAAATGCTTTGTTACAACCTCGTCAGGGTCTGTTATACGTGTGAGATTGACCGATTTGTTACGCTCAATAAGTATTTTGTAATACTTTATAAGTGCATCAGCCGTCTTTTGTGAAATGTCAAGTCCAAGCTCGCTGCATCCGTTTAAAATAAGTTCTTTCATATGTTACTCCGTTATATTGAAAAGTTTTTTTCCGTTTTCAAATGTTATTTTTTCTATTTCTTCATAAGCTGTGCCGTGCAACTCCGAAAGCATTGTTATAACTTCGGGCAGATACAGCGACGAGTTACGCTTGCCACGGTACGGGGTGGGGGCAAGGTACGGTGAATCGGTTTCAATAAGCAACCTGTCAAGCGGTACGGCTTTTGCTGCCTCACGAGGCTTGTTGGCGTTTTTAAAAGTAACAGTTCCGCCGAATGCTATATACATATCAAGCTCGTTTATAATCTCCCGTACCATTTCTGCACTTCCGGAATAGCAGTGGAAAACACCGCCACATTCATAGACCTTATGCTCTTTCAGAATATCGAGCGTGTCTTTGTGTGCTTCACGGTCGTGGATGATTACGGGCATATTAAGCTCTCTTGCGAGATCAATTTGCTCGCCAAGTATACGTTGTTGGTCAGCTTTTGCTTCTGTCGTCCAGTAATAGTCAAGACCTATTTCGCCGATTGCTTTTACCTTTTCGTGCTTTGCAAAGTCTCTGATTCTGTCAAGATATCCGTCTGTTGCCGTAAGTACAGCTTCGGGATGTATTCCGACAGCTGCGTAAACAAACGGATATTTTTCAGCTATTTTAAGAATGTCGGGCATCTCATCAAGTGATGAGCAGGCATTTAAAATCAGACCGACATTGTTTTTTGACATACCCGATAAAAGTTCATCACGGTCTTCGTCAAATTGCCCGTCAGTGTAATGTGCGTGCGTATCAAAAATCATTATATATCCTCTTTTCGGTAATTATCATATCCATTCTGATGTCGTGCTTGTCGGTGGGGATGTTATCGGTAATCTGAAAATCGTATCCGACACCGATTTTTATACCGTTAAATTCTTCCAAAAAACGGTCATAATATCCTTTGCCAAAACCCAGCCTGTCACCTGTTGGGGAGAATGCAATTCCGGGTATAAGTGCTACATCTATCCGGTGTGTGGGGACAGATATAATTTCTTTCGGCTCATATATCCCGTATGCACCTTTTATAAGCTCGTCAAGCGATATAAGGCGTGATGGCGTTATTGTGAATGTGTCAACATTTGAAACAGGGACACATATTTCTTTTCCACTATTTAACAGTTCGGAAATCAAAGCAAATGTGTCAGGCTCTCTATCAGCGGATCCGGTACCGGTATTTGCGGCTGATGCAGAAGCATCCGGAGTGGAACAGCGGTGCCACCGCCCGGGAGACTCTCCCGGCAGATGCCGCTCCCATTTACGAGCGTGTCCGCTACAGCTCCCACCCGGTAACCGAGGCAGACGCGGAAGCCTT
>JAFODX010000028.1 GCA_017380475.1 Clostridia bacterium | reverse complement strand
TAGTATAATGTACTGTGTGTAATTAAATTTTGTTCATACATTAAAGATAAATGGCATATAAAAGTCGGAGGTTAATATAATGATTAGTAAAGCATTCCAAAATATTGTAGTACAGATGTCGGAAGTGTTCCCGAAAAAATTCGGTATCGCTGATTCGCACGGATTGGTTCTTGCATATAACGGTGCAGAGCCGAGCGATGAGGTTATAGAATCACTTGTGAACGCAGCATCGAACAACGATAAGCTTTTGTTCAAGGACGGATATACAATCCGTTCAATGTCAAACAAGCCGTATGCTGAGTACGTTGTTTATGTTGAAGGCACTGACGAAACTGCAAAATATTGTTGTAATGCGGTTGTGGTAGCGGCAAACAATGTTCGTCATTACTACGATGAAAAGTACGATAAGACAAACTTTATGCAGAATATCATTTTTGACAACCTCATTTCATTTGACCTTCATCAGAAGGCTCGTGAGCTTCATGTTGATTGCGATGTTCCCAGAGCTGTGTTCTATATCAAGGTGACGGGTGCAGGCGAAAGTGGCATATATGAAGTTATACGCAATATGTATCCGGATAAAGAACATGACTTTGTTATAAATGTTGATTCAAACAACATCGTTCTGATAAAGGAACTCAAAGAAACGGTAAAGACAGAAGAACTCGAAGTTATTGCAAAGCAGATAGTTGATACTGCAAGTTCGGAGATAATGTATCCGTTATCAGTGGGACTTTCATCTGTTGCTTCAAATATTGATGAGCTTAACAACTCATACAAGGAAGCTCAGATAGCAATAGAAGTGGGCAAGGTATTTGAGGAAGAGAAGAACATATTAAGCTATGACAATCTTGGTATCGGCAGACTTATATACCAGCTCCCGATAAAGCTTTGTGAGCTGTTCCTCAAAGAAGTGTTCAAAAAAGGCGATATAACATCGCTTGATGATGAAACAATCCTCACAATCAACAAATTCTTTGAGAACGACTTAAATGTGAGTGAAACCTCAAGACAGTTGTTTGTTCACAGAAACACATTGGTTTACCGACTTGAGAAAATATATAAGTTGACAGGTTTGGATCTGAGAAAGTTTGACCAGGCGATTGTCTTCAAAGTGGCAATGATGGTTCATAAATATCTTATGTCCAACCCGATGAAAATCTGATTTTATTGATTTGTACTACACAGGCTGTCGCAGGACATTAACAGTTTTGGGACAGCCTTTTTAATACGAGGTGTTAGATTGAAGACATATTTAAAAATAATACTCACAGCAGTGGTAACGGCAGTAATAACATTTAGTATGACATCAGTACTTTTTATAGTACGTCAGATGAATATTACCGCAAACAGCAACTCTGAATCACTTATACGGAAAATTGAAACAGTCAATACGTATCTGGAAAACAACTATCTGTATGATGATGTTGACTATAAAAAGGCTAATGACGATGCTGTTAAGGCATATGTTGAATCACTTGAAGAACCGTATACTCACTATTACACAGAGGATGAATTTGAAACATATATGAGCCGTGTGGAAGAGAGTTATGTGGGAATTGGCGTCATCATTTCGGCAGATACGGAAAATGATAAAATTGTGGTGGTTTCACCGTTAAAGGATTCGCCTGCCTATAAAGCGGGGATAAAGCCCGGCGACTTTATAACAGAAGTTGACGGAACCGGATTCGATGCAGGCGGTATGGATGCGTGTGTGGCTGCGATAAAGAACGGAAAAGAAGGTACGACGGTAAAAGTAACCATCGAGCGTAACGGGACTGTAAAAGTATACGATATACAACGCAAGGAAATCGTGGAAAAATCAGTGCAGTATGAAATGCTTGACGACAATATCGGATATATCTCTATTTCAAGCTTTAACACCAACAGCGAAGATTCTGACGAATCGACGTACACAGAATTTGTGGCGGCGGTTGAGGATTTAAAAGAAGGCGGTATGAAAAAGCTTATAATTGATGTGCGGGATAATCCGGGTGGAGTTCTTAACATTGTGTGTCATATCGCTGACTATATCTTGCCTGAAGGAATAATAACATACACTGAAACAAGAACCGGTATCCGACAGGAATACACATCAGATAAAAAAGAGCTTGATATCCCGATGGCGGTACTCATTAACGGTTCAAGTGCAAGTGCGTCTGAAATTTTAGCCGGTGCACTTAAGGACTACGACCGTGCCGAGATAATCGGCCAGACAAGTTTCGGCAAGGGAATAGTGCAGAATGTGTTCCCGTTCTCTGATGGCTCGGGAATGTCTATGACGGTGTCAAAATACTATACACCCAACGGAATATCCATACACGAAAAAGGTGTTGAGCCTGATATTGAAGTGGAACTGCCACAGGAATACAAAGACAGTTATATATCAGATATACCGAGAAAAGACGATACACAGCTCAATAAAGCTATTGAGATTCTGAAGAGTAAATAATAAACAAAAGGAGAACTTGGCTATGGCAGTGTCACAACGAATGTGGAAACTTGAACAGGAACGCAAACGCCGTGAACGTTTAAAACGTCAGAGACAACGCAGAAACTGTGCAATACTTGTACTTGTTCTGGCGATTGTTGCTGTTGTTGCTGTGGTTTTGCTCAACACTGACAAGAAGGAAAAAACTGAACCGCAGGCTCCGCCTTCGGATGTTTTTGTTGACAGTAAGGCGGTATCTGACCCATATACTACAACCCGTGAAATATCGGATATTAAAGCATCGTTCTTTAAAGACAGTGCATTTGCCGGCAATGCTCTGGCACAGACTATCGGAATGTACGGAATTCTTGAAAATGCTGATTTTCATGCAGGTGTGAATGTTGATTTGGAAAATGTATACGAAACAACCCCATCAGGAAGCACAACCTCAATATCCGAGCAGTTCAAGAGTAAACGTTTCAAAAAAATATTTCTTGCATTCGGCGAAAATGAGCTTTCAAAGCTCAAATCAAGTGAGTTTAAAAAAGACTACCTCAAGCTTGTTGACAAGATAAGAGATTATCAGCCGGATGCGAAGATATATCTTATATCAATACCTCCCGTTACTCCTGAGGCTTCAGATGCAGAACGTAACGGTATCACAATGAAAAAGATTATGGAATTCAACAGACGCATAATGTCGATAGCAGTTGACGAGGAGTTGTATTATGTGGATGCGGTGGATGCACTGGGCGATAACAAGGACTTTATGCCGGGCGGTGTTTCGTCAGACGGAGTAAACCTGAATAAGGCTGCTGCAATAGATTTACTTTATTACATTTCAAAAGAAGCGTATATTCCGGATGCAGAAGATTTAGCAGATATGGACGTTGATGAAGAGGAAGAAGACGAAGACGAGTCGGAAGAAACCGATGAAGTCAAAAAACCTCAGAAAACCCAACCCCCACAGCCTACTGCTACTGTTAATGTATTCAAGGATTCTGTGAATGGCAAGAAAAAGGGGGAGTGATTGTATGAAGAAGTATAAAGCATTGATTGCTCTTACTGCGATGTTGTTATTGATGTGCGGATGCGGAAAGAAGGAGACGATAGATATATCCGAACTTTCGGGTGCGTTGGCAGAATCGGTATCTTTTTCTGAACAGCTCACACAGATAGATGTGTCAAACATTGAAAAGCGATACGCATTGAATTCAAAGGACTATACTGAGGTTGCAGCGTTTGTTGGCACGCTTTCAACGTGTGATGAATATGTCATTGTAAAAACTGAAAATCCCGAAGCTATGATTGAAAAATTCAATAAATATATAGAAAAAAAGCGTGAGGAGTATAAAGTGTACAGACCTGATGAAGTGTATAAACTCGATTCGGCAGTGATTGAGACACATAATAAATCAGTGGTAATGATAATAACTGCCGATTCAGAAAATGCAATTGATGTATATAAGAAATACTTAAAAAAATAACGGGATACCGTTATTTTTTTAAAGGAGGAATAAAATGTACGTATCATACTGTAAAAACTGCAATAAGTTCACGTATGTAAGCCGTATAAGTAACTATTGTAAAGAATGCAAAGCTCCTGTGGTACGGGTCCCGATGAAAACGGAGGAGTTTTTTGAGCTTTCTGTTAACGAAAGATACAAGCTTGCATACAAGCTCACAAATAATAAGTAGAAAAATATCAAAAAGGTATTTACTATTTGACTAAAATGTGTTATAATGTCAAATTGTATAATAATATTCACAAAAACGAGAGGATGATTTTAAAATGGGTATGACAATGACTCAGAAAATCCTTGCAAAAGCCGCAGGATTGGATTCGGTTAAGGCAGGCGACCTTATAATGGCAAACCTCAGCCTTGTGCTTGGTAACGATATAACAGCACCGGTTGCAATCCGTGAATTTGACAAGCTTGGCGTGAATGACGTATTCGATAAGAAAAAGGTAGCACTTGTACCTGACCATTTCACACCGAACAAGGATATCAAATCAGCAGAACAGGCGAAGGTAGTAAGAACTTTTGCTCACGAATTTGACATCGAGAACTATTTCGAAGTCGGAGAGGTTGGTATTGAACACGCACTGCTTCCTGAAAAAGGACTTGTTGTTGCAGGCGATGTGGTTATCGGTGCTGACTCACACACTTGTACATACGGTGCACTCGGTGCATTCTCAACAG
>JAFODX010000027.1 GCA_017380475.1 Clostridia bacterium | reverse complement strand
TGTTTTTGGAGTATCAAGTAACAGCTTTTTTGTCGGACGTTTGAAAAATTCACGTTTTTCTGCGATGACTACGGATTTGGTAAAACCGTTATTATCATTTTCAGCCGTTGCATCGTATGTAAAGCTGTATCCCAGCTGAGGGGAGATTTTTTTGATATCACCACTGCGGTATGTACGGCTTTTTCTTGAAAGAGTATCTGTGCCGCTCGAAAATACAACCTCACCGTCGAGCAAAACTTCAAAAATGATGCCCGGGGTGGGGGAGTTGTATCGCATACCGGATTTGCCGAAATACCACGCAAGAATACATATCCGGTTTTTGCCGTTGTTAAGAAATTCTGTTATATCAATCTCGTCATAGACCTTGTAATGCGGAAAATCTCCGTACTGATTGCTGCCGGCATATCTGCCGTTTATAAAGAGAGTATAATCTCCCGAAACGGAGAGTCTTAATATTGCTTTTTCGTTATTCCAATCGAGATTTTTGACAAATTCGTTATATTCGTTTTCTGTATAATTAAAGCTGTTCCATATGAGGCTTGCATTTTCAAAAATCATACATTTAATCCTTTTTCTCTGTATTCATACTGAAAACTTTCATTTCGCCGTTTTTTACACGGTTCACAAAATCGTTTTCGTCAACAATCGGAGAGACTGAACACATTCCTGCGAATGTTTGTCTGTTTCCTGCGGTGTGATTATCAGTGCCGGCAAACTCGATAAGCTCATAACTGTCCGCATAGGCTTTTGCCATATTATTTTCGTGCTCACTTCTGCAGGCGTTTATAATTTCAACACCGTGAACGTGTCTTGGAAACAGCCTGATATGGTCGATATATGCCGCCTCGCGATAGGGGTGTGCCTGAATGACAAGTGCGCCGTTTTCCATCATAAACGGAAGCTCATCGCTCTTTTTCATATCCATGATCTCGGGATGTGAAAGATACCATTCTTTATCTAAACCGTAGATTAAAAAATCGGTTCCCTTATATGTCAGTTCAACGCCGCAAAAAACCTTGATTCCGATCTCATCTTCAAGCTTTTTGGCTTCTTCATAATCGGAAAAATAGAAGTTTATCTTTTCTTCGTAGGGAGTGTTATAATCTATATTTATATTACCGTCAAGAAAATGGTTGGTTATAAACACGCCGTCATAGCCGAACTCCTTATACAGCTCAAGATTCTCACGCACTGTTGACCGTGCACATTTGCTTACGGGATATGTGTGAAGATGTGTTTCGTATTTATACATTCTCATCACCTCTGAAAAAATTTATATATATTGATTATACCACATAACATAAAAAAGGACAATGTTTTTTGATAAAAAACTGTCCTTTTTTTCTGTTTAAACCTAAAACCTTGAGGCGTGGAGCATCATCGGAGTCTTTGCTCTTAACTTTTGCAAAAAATCAGTTCAATTCTGAACGTTATGATGTTACAAAAACGTTTGCAACCGAGGTTGGGTGTACACCAAATGTGTACAGGAAGGGAAAATGGTTTACATAAAATATATATTGTCTATTACAGACAGATTTCAGTTGCTACAAAAGGATTACATAAAAGTGCTTGATTTTTATGTAATACACGTTTTCCACTAGTTGTTCACAAAGATGAAGGAATAAAAACTGCAATATAACAGAGATTCTTTCAGGTTTTCCACAGAATGATAAAAATTGTGGAAAACTTTTTTTGGTTGTCATGTTTACATAATTCTGTCAACTGCTATTGTTGATAATTGTGTGGATAAATCTGTGGTTTTTTTAGCCTTTACATATTCTCTTTTTTGTGGTATAATAATGCATAACACTTATTTCATAAGCCGAAAAATAAATTTTACGAAAGCAAAACTTGTTATACATTATCGAAAGGATTTGATAATTTTGAAGATATTAAAAGGAATCGGTGTGTTTTTGCTATACCTTGCAATGTTCTTGCTTGTATGTGTTTTCTTCACCGGAAACGGAGCGTTCATATATGAAGCATTCTAAAAGGAGAGTAACGGCAATAATTCTTGTGCTTGCGGTATGTGCAGGAATTTGTACATTGCTTTTTTCGTGTAAAAAAGAAGCAGTTGCAGAGGGTACAAGTAACATAAAAGCGGCGGTCTACGGTTCTGATTCAGGCAGTGAGGTTGCATATAACCAGCTCAGAAACGGAATAATGGCAAATATTGATGTGGTCAGGATATATGATACTGATAATCTTAGCCGATATGATATTGTTTACCTTGATTCGGATGCGGATAAGGTCGATAAAAATGCTGTTACGGAATATGTTAAAAACGGCGGTACGGTTGTTCTGGACAACTCATTTGTAAAGAAATTTAAAAATGATTTTCTCGGTGCGCAAGATGTTGTAAAGATTGAAAGTATGCCGTATGAATTGAGTTATAGCTATACAGGCGAAAATCTTACGAACATAAGTGAGCTGTTGTATGACTATACTTCTACGTTGAAGCATTATGACGAGCTTCCTGACTACTATGAATATGATTACGGCTATGGCATCGTTCCGTCAACTGCAAAGGTCATTGCAGGCGTGGGCGATGTAGGTGTATACACAAAAAACAGCTACGGTAAGGGCGATGTGTTTATAACAAACCCGATGCTTCCGAGTGATAACACCGTAACGCAGTTTAGTGAGGGTGCTGAGGGTGAGCCTATGGCGTTCTCTACAGTTGCGGCAGAAAATCTTCTTAGAAACTACTATGCTGAATATGTGTCAAAGAAGAAATACGGTTTTGCTGTTGAGCGTACTTTCGGTTCGTTCGCATCAAGTCCTGCAGCGTGGGAGCTCCATTATGAGGACATAACCGGCATAAAGAATAAGTCGCTTATAGACTTTGCAGATTACTGCATTGAGAATAATCAGCTGCCGTCATTTACGCTTGTAAGAAATTCATACACATGGTTCAAGCGTGCAGAGAGCATAAGTTATATTAAATACGATAACGGCTTTAAAAATGACGCATATGAAAATGCTTACTGTTCGGGAACACATATCGTGTCGGCAGGCGAATGGCTTGAGCTTGACAGCTACAGCGATACCGACAGTTATTTTGAGGATAATCCGGAGTATACAAAACGTGCATATCCGTTTATAACCGACTGGAACGAGGACGGTAATTTTGATATCGTCTCGGGAAGTGCTGACGGTAAGATTTACTACTTTGAAGGCTACGGAATGAAAACCAACTACGAAACAGGCCCTGCGACTCATTTTACTGATGAAGTCGGCGGCGACCTTGATGTAGGAGCATATTCATCACCCGTTATATTCGATATAAACGGTGATGGCAAGGGCGAGCTTGTGTCAGGTGCTGAGGACGGAATAATCCGTGCATATCAGTCACAGAAAAATGTGAAGAACCCGAACTCAATGGCATTTTCATATATAGGTGAGGTTATAAACACGGGACTTACCGATTCAATGGTATCGTGCGGATTTTTAAACGATGACAATATAATGGATATTGCCGTTGGTTCAAGAACGGGTGAGATGCGTGTTTACTACGGCCATACAGAGGACGGAAAGCATACACTTTTCGGCGAGTTTGTCCCGGTAGAGACAAACGAGAGTTGGGTTTCGCCGTGCATCCATAACGGTAAACTTTTCGGCGGTTCACTTGAAGGGTATGTAGCAGAGTATTATTTTGCTGACGGCGTATACAAAAAGGGTGAATACTTAAAAGC
>JAFODX010000026.1 GCA_017380475.1 Clostridia bacterium | reverse complement strand
GCAATAAATGCACTCGTGAATCAGTTTGATGTAATGGGCGTAGTCGGAAACGGTGCAAGTGTTGACACTCTCACCGATGCAGGTATCAAGGATGCTGATATTCTTATAACTGTAACAGCATCTGATGAAATAAACCTTCTTACCTGCCTTATTGCACGTAAGTCAGGTAACTGTCAGACAATAGCACGAGTAAGAAACCCCGAGTACGGAAAAGAGATACATCTTTTCAAGGAAGACCTCGGACTTGCTATGGTTATTAACCCTGAACGTGCTGCAGCTGCAGTAATAGCAAGAAATCTGCGTTTCCCTGCTGCAATCAGCATTGATACATTTGCCAAGGGCAGAGTGGAAATTCTCAAATTCAGAATCCCCGAAGATTCTGAACTCGATAATATGAAGGTTGCAGACATTGTCGGAAAACTCGATTGCGATGTCCTGGTTTGCGGTGTTGAACGTGAAAGCGGAACCTATATCCCACACGGTGATTTCACACTGCTTGGCGGTGACTATATAAGCGTGCTTGTACCGCTTAAAACAGAAAGCAAATTCTTTAAAAAAGCCGGAATAAAGCTCGGCAAGGTCAAAAACACCATCATTGTTGGTGGCGGAGAAACAGCAGTATATCTCGCCCAGCTTCTCAACGAGTCGGGAATTGATGTAAAAATTCTTGAGCGTGACGAGAAACGTTGCGGTGTGCTATGCGAAATTTTACCCAAAGCAACCATAATAAATGCCGACGGTACGGATAACAGACAGTTGCTTGAAGAAGGTATCGAGAACACATCCTCATTTGTTTCACTCACTAACATTGATGAGGAAAATATTCTGCTTTCTATGTTCGCAAGAACAGTTACAGACGGAAAGCTGATAACTAAAATAAACCGTATTGCATACGATGATGTTATAAATAAGCTTGATCTCGGAACAACAATCTGCCCGAAAAATATTACAGCAGAAAATATTGTTCAGTTTGTCCGTTCTATGGGCAATTCCATGGGAAGCAGTAATATCGAAACAATGCACCGTATATTAAACGGCAAAGCAGAGGCACTTGAATTCCGCATAAACGAGAATTCGCCAATAGCCAATAAGCCACTTTATTCACTCAATATAAGCAAAAATACACTCGTTGCCTGCATACACCGTAACGGTAAGATACTAATCCCCCGAGGCAGCGATATGATGCTGCCTGACGATACAGTTGTTATTGTCACTACCGCAACAGGCGTTAATGACATAACCGATATTCTCGACTAAGGAGGATTATAAATGAACTACAAAGTAATTCTCCGCACGCTCGGGTCAGTACTTAACATTGAGGCTGTATGTATGCTGTTGCCTGTGATATGTGCGCTTTGCTATAAAGACACAGAAAGTTTTAAAATATATCTGCTGTGTTCAGCAGTATGTCTTGTTGCAGGAACTCTGCTCTCACTCATAAAACCCAAACATAAAACAATGTATTCAAGAGAAGGGTTTGTTACGGTAGCACTGTCATGGATAGTAATCAGTCTGTTTGGTGCTGTTCCGTTCGTTATTTCGGGATACATCCCAAACTATATTGATGCTTTCTTTGAGACCGTTTCCGGTTTTACTACTACCGGTGCATCAATCCTTACGAATGTTGAAGCATTACCTAAAGCACATCTTTTCTGGCGAAGCTTCACGCACTGGATAGGCGGTATGGGTGTTTTAGTGTTCTTAGTTGCACTTCTCCCCCTTTCAGGCGGAAGCAATGTGCATCTCCTGCGTGCAGAGAGCACAGGACCGTCAGTCAGCAAGCTTGTGCCAAAGGTACGTTCATCGGCAAAGATACTGTATTTTATATATATAGGAATAACCCTTTGCGAAATTGTATTCCTGCTTTTTGGCGGTATGTCTCTGTTCGAGGCACTTACACTGTCGTTTGGTACGGCAGGAACCGGCGGTTTCGGAATCGTTAATTCAAGCGTTGCAGACTACTCACCATTTGTACAGAACACAATAACAGTGTTTATGATACTGTTCGGCATTGATTTTACAGTGTATTATCTTATACTTACACGACGTTGGCGTGATGCATTGAAGTCAGATGAATATAAGGTTTATCTTTCAGTTATCCTTGTTTCGGCGTTGCTCATAAGTGTCAACTGCCGATATCTGTTCCCTGACTTTGCCACATCGTTAAGACACGGATTCTTTCAGACGGCATCTATTATAACAACAACCGGTTATTCAACGGCAAACTTTGATTTGTGGCCGTCGCTTTCAAAAACAATCCTTGTGGTTCTTATGTTTGTGGGAGCTTGTGCAGGAAGTACAGGCGGCGGAATTAAAGTATCCCGAATACTGATACTCTTAAAATCAATACGCAAGGAAATCAAGATTTCAGCACATCCGAAAAGCACTCATAAGATTTCTATGAACGGAAAGACAATAGAACACGAAACGGTACGAAACGTAAGCGTTTATATAGCCGTTTTCCTTGTTCTCTATGCTGTATCAATGCTTATCATAAGCTTTGATAACCTTGACTTTACAACTAATTTCACAGCCGTTGCGGCGACGATAAACAATATCGGTCCGGGACTTGGACTTGTCGGTCCTGTTGAGAATTTCTCACTGTTCTCACCACTGTCTAAAATAGTATTATCGCTTAATATGCTTATAGGCAGACTTGAAATATTCCCGATACTGATGCTGTTCTCACCTTATACATGGAAGAGATAAAAAAATCACATTGGCAATTATGCCAATGTGATTTTTTGTTATCTCATTATTATATCACCACGAGCAGGGCCGTTTGATACGATTTTAATCGGAACTTCAAGTTCTTTTTCAATGAACTCGATATAGTTACGGCAGTTCTCCGGCAAGTCCTCATACTTTGTGATACCTCTGATATCTGACTTCCAGCCCGGAAGAACCTTAAGTACCGGTTTTGCCTTTTCAAGTTTACCCGTTGTCGGGAAGTCACGGATAACCTCACCGTCAATCTCATAGCCTACACATACCGGAATCTCATCAAGATAACCGAGTACGTCAAGTACTGTAAACGCAACTGCAGTTGTGCCCTGAACACGGCAACCGTAACGTGATGCCACACAGTCAAACCAACCCATACGTCTCGGTCTGCCTGTTGTTGCACCGTACTCACCGCCGTCACCGCCACGACGTCTTAACTCGTCTGCTTCCTCACCAAATATCTCTGATACAAACGCACCTGCACCAACTGCTGATGAATAAGCCTTAACAACCGTTATGATTTCCTTAATCTCATACGGCGGTACACCTGCACCGATTGCACCGTAGCCTGCAAGTGTTGATGATGATGTAGTCATCGGATAGATACCGAAATCCGGATCCTTCAATGAACCGAGCTGACCCTCTAAAAGAATAGTCTTGCCTTCCTTGACAGCCTCGTGCATAAACTTAACCGAGTCAATAACATACGGCTTTATCATTTCTGCATAACGCTTGCATGTAGCATAAAGCTCATCAGCATCAAGAAGCGGTTTATGATAAACGTGCTCAAGCATAAGGTTCTTAACCTCAAGTACGTTCTTTATCTTTTCCTTAAGTCTGTCTTCCTCAAAGAGTTCCCATACCTGAAAACCTATTTTTGCAAACTTATCTGAGAAGAACGGAGCGATACCCGACTTTGTTGAACCGAACTGACGGTCTGAAAGTCTTTCCTCCTCGTATGTATCAAAGAGTCTGTGGTACGGCATAAGCACCTGCGCTCTTTCAGATACCACAATGTTCGGACGAGGAACGCCTTTTGATACAACCTCTTCAATTTCGTTTACAAGCTGTTCGATATCAAGTGCAACACCGTTACCAATCATATTTGTAACGTTCTGGTTGAATGAACCTGACGGAAGAAGATGCAATGCAAACTTACCGTAATCGTTTACGATTGTATGACCTGCGTTTGCACCGCCCTGAAAACGTACTACTATATCTGCATCAGCTGCGAGCATATCGGTAATCTTACCTTTACCCTCGTCGCCCCAACATGCACCTACTACTGCTTTTACCATTTTAATTTACCCCTCTCTTAAAATCAAACGTTTATTTCTACTTCCACACCGAGTAAATCCTTGTTCTTATCAAGTATCGGTGATATTACATCGTTTATAAAATCATCAACCTGTTCGGGTGAACGTCCGACAAAGTTTTCCGGTTTCATAACAGCGTTTATCTCGTCTGTTGTGAGACCGAAAGAATCATCGTTTGCAATGAGCTCGGCAAGGTTATTGTCCTTACCCTCAACCTTCACTCTTGCGCCCGCCTCCATTGAATACTGACGTATTTTCTCGTGAAGCTCCTGACGGTCACCGCCTTTTTTAACAGCATCCATCATAATGTTCTCGGTTGCCATAAACGGTATCTCTGACATAAAGTGCTTTGTTATTACCTTATCGTAAACAACAAGACCGTCGACTACGTTTATATAAAGACCAAGTATTGCATCTACTGCTAAAAACGCTTCAGGAACACTTATACGCTTATTTGCACTGTCATCAAGTGTTCTTTCAAACCACTGTGTTGAAGCTGTTATAGCCGGATTTAAAGCGTCTACAATTACATATCTTGCAAGCGAACCTATTCTTTCTGTACGCATCGGGTTACGCTTATATGCCATAGCCGATGAACCTATCTGTGATTTCTCAAACGGCTCTTCTATCTGCTTTAAATGTTGAAGAAGTCTTATATCGTTGGAGAACTTATACGCACTCTGTGCAATTGCACTCAGTACATTCAACATCTGCGAATCAAGCTTTCTCGGATATGTCTGACCGCTTACGGCAAAGGTTGTCTTATAGCCCATCTTAGCCGCAATCTTTTCGTCAAGTGCTTTACACTTGTTATGGTCGCCGTCAAAAAGTTCCATAAAGCTTGCCTGTGTGCCTGTAGTACCCTTACAGCCTAAAAGCTTTGCTTTTGACAGTTGGTATTCTACATCTTCAAGGTCCATCACAAGGTCCTGAAGCCACAATGTTGCACGCTTTCCGACAGTTGTCGGCTGTGCTGCCTGAAAATGTGTGAATGCAAGACAAGGTAAATTCTTGTACTTGTCTGCAAACTTTGAAAGCTCTGCGATAAGGCTTACAAGCTTGTTCTTTATAAGCTGCATTGCCTCGGTCATTATTATAATGTCCGTGTTATCGCCAACGTAGCAACTTGTTGCGCCAAGGTGGATTATCGGTTTTGCCGTCGGGCACTGTACGCCAAACGCATAAACGTGCGACATAACATCGTGACGTACCTCTTTTTCACGTGCTCTTGCCACATCGTAATTGATATCGGTGATGTGTTCTTTCATCTCCGAAATCTGCTCGTCGGTTATGTTAAGTCCAAGCTCCTGCTCGCTTTCTGCAAGTGCTATCCACAGCTTACGCCATGTTGAAAACTTTTTATCCGGCGAGAAAATGTACTGCATCTCTTTTGATGCGTATCTCGAATTTAACGGACTCTCGTAAGTGTCTGTTGCCATCTGTAAGTTTCTCCTTTGTTGTGCAGTTTTTCTGCGTTATTTTTCAAAATACAACAAACGTATTAAAACTAATACGCCTTTTATATTATATAATAAAACACGCATAAAATCAAGGAAAATTTAAAAAGTTCTTTACGAATATTGATATTTATGTTAAAATAACAATAATAACACAATTTTTCCGCATTTATTTGTAACAAAGGAGAATTTTATGATTTACAGTGAGGATATAAATAAGGTATGTGCACTGTGTATTCACGCACAAAAACTTGAAGATAACGAGGACGAAATGTACTGTACACTTTATAAAAAAAATACAGCCGCCACAAATGGCGACTGTAAAAAATTCAAGTATGATATTTTCAAAAAAACGGTACGACGTAAACGCCGTCTGAAAACAGAGTTTACAGCCGAGGATTTCGAGCTTTAACCACTCACTACCTCACCGCCGACTACTGTAGTTATGACATTCAGATCATCATCAACTACAATAAAATCAGCATCGTATCCGGGCAGTAATCTGCCCTTTTTTACGTTTATGAGTTTAGCAGGGGTTTCAGATGCCATTTTAAACGCATCCCCTGCAGGAATACCGAATTCGATTGCCTTTTTCACACAGCCCATAAGATTTGTGGTACTTCCTGCTATTGCCCCCTCCTCTGTTCTTGCAACAGAGTCCTTAACGGTTATCATCTGACCGCCAAACTCATATTCACCGTCACAGAGTCCTGTTGCACGCATAGAATCGCTTATCAAAACCATTCTGTCCGCACCGAATGTACGGTAAAGCATCATTATAACACTCTTGTGGATATGCAGTCCGTCACATATAACCTCAACATATGCATCGTTATCCACCGCTGCACCAATCGGACCGGGGTCACGGTGATGAAGTCCCGGCATTGCATTGAATGTGTGTGTAAGACACTTTGCACCGGATTTGAATGCTTCACTTGCACACTCATAGTCTGCATCAGTATGACCGAGCGAGACAGTCGTTTTACACTGTTTTATAAACTCCATACTGCCCGGAAGCTCCGGTGCTATTGTTACCTTTCTGATATTTTGCAGCTCGTTAAATTCGTTTATATCGGGTGCTTTTATGTACTTTTCATTCTGTGCACCCTTACGTTTGGGTGAAATATACGGGCCTTCCATATGAAATCCCATAATCTCTGCACCGCAGTTTTGGGGTAATTGGGCATTAACGACAGATTTTATCTTGTCCATACTTACCGTCATAGTTGTCGGTAACCACGCAGTTACACCGTTTTTGGCAAGGTATTGCGACATTTCGCAAAGTCCGTCCCCGTCCATTGTATCGTAACCCACCGAGCCGTGTGTATGTATATCAACAAGTCCCGGATATACCGTTTTTCCACCCAAATCAAAGCCATCAGCATCGTTTTTTCCGATGCTGATGATTTTTCCGTCTGATGTTTCTATATCTGTTATTTCGTCATTTATAAGAGCATTTTTATAAATCATTATTATTCACTCTCCGATTAAAGCATTGCAGCGCCAAGTGAGCCTGCATCACTCTGTAATGTCGATACTTCCACTCTGATATCTGACGGTAGTTTTTCACGCAGAGGCTTTAATATTTTTTCACCCTCTTTTGTGATTCCGCCGGCAAGTACTATTGCGTCAGGTCCGAATACCATATTTATACTCTTTATACCTACTGCAAGATAGTCAAGATATGTATCAAAAACCTTATTGGCAACAGGACAGTTT
>JAFODX010000025.1 GCA_017380475.1 Clostridia bacterium | reverse complement strand
AGACACTCTTGTTCTTGTTGATGATTTTGTAAAAATCATACCAAGTGTTTTACCTTTTAATATCGGATGGGGTATTCCCTTTTTCAATTCATCCTTGAGCTTCAGTCCAAGCTTCAGTAAATCCTGCAATTCCTCGCTTGTAATGTCGTGTAAACTAATCAAATCTTTCATTTTATATATCCTCCTTAAGTGTTGCATCAAATGCGTTTATAAATAAATCGATTTCTTTTTCTGTTATATTAAGTGGCGGTGCTACACGCACTGTAAGTCCTTTACAAAGGCTTGTGAGCATTTTACGGTTATGTAATCCCGTAAATACCGCTTTTGCAATTTCGGGGTTAACCTCAACACCAATCAGCAAACCCTCACCTCTTACATCTGTAATCTTGTCCGGGTACTTCTCTTTTAATCCGTTCAGTTTTTCTCTGAAAAGCTTGCCCATCTTATCTGAATTTTCAACGAGCTTTTCTTTTTCGATTATGTCAAGCACCGCAAGACCTGCCGCAGTTGCAAGCGGGTTACCGCCGAATGTCGTACCGTGGTCGCCCGGCTCAAAAGCTGATGCAACATCTGCCTTTGCACATACCGCACCAATCGGAACGCCGCCGCCAAGTGCTTTTGCACAGGTGAATATATCGGGTTCAATTCCGTAAAGCTCGTGCACAAAAAGCTTTCCGCATCTGCCGACACCCGTCTGTACCTCATCAACTATGAGGAGTATGCCTTTTTCATCACAAAGCTTTCTCAAATTCTTCGCATACTCGATATCCATCGGATGCACACCGCTCTCGCCCTGGATAAGCTCAACCATAATTGCCGCAGTTTTATCGGTTATCGCATTTTTAACTGCATCAAAATCGTTCGGGGTAATCTGTGAGAATCCCGGTGTCAACGGCTTATACGGAGCCTGATAATGAGGCTGACCGGTCGCTGCAACAGTTGCAAGCGTTCTGCCGTGGAACGAGTGGTCAAGTGAAATTATTTCATATTTTTCTATTCCTTTTTTATAGAAATAAATCTTCGCAAGCTTTATAGCACCCTCATTTGCCTCTGCACCGCTGTTACAGAAAAAAGCCTTATCTGCACACGTACTTTCTACAAGCTTTTCGGCAAGCTTTGCCTGATTTTCTATGTAATAAAGGCTTGATGTATGTAAAAGCTTATCAACCTGCGTTTTTAATGCCTTTGTAAAATCCGGATGCGAATGTCCGAGTGCATTAACTGCAATACCTCCGAGAAAATCATAATACACATCGCCGTTGTCTGCATAAAGCTTCATTCCCTCGCCGTGAGTAAACACCACGGGAAGTCTGTCGCCGAATGTATTCATATAGTATTTTTTATCAAGTGCCTTGATTTTGTCCAACATTATTTTTTACCCCTTTAAATCAAAGAAAAACCGGGCGCAAACCCACAATTTTGTTTCCGTCCTGACCCGATTTTTCAAATTATAGAATTATTATACATCTGAATGAATAAAAATGCAAGCTTTTTCTTTAAAATAGTTATATTTTTACATATTTATTCATTATCAAATGAATTTATCCAGTAAATCTGCATAATCATCGAATGAATGTGCTCCAACAACACGCTCCTGCGCCTTACCGTTGTTGAATATTATTACAGTCGGAATTGAAACGATGGCGTTCTTTGATGCAAGCTCGCTTTCCTCATCAACGTTTACCTTGCAAACCTTTGCCTTGCCTTCGTATTCCTCTGCGACCTCCTCAATCACCGGTCCGAGCATCTGGCACGGTCCGCACCACGGAGCCCAGAAATCCACAAGCACGGGTACGTCTGAGTTTGTTACCTCACTGTCGAAATTTTGTGCCGTTAACTTAATCTCCATTTTCTTTTTCCTCCTTATTTATATACTGCTCTGCTACTTTTCCGATTACCGCCCTGCCGTTTGTGACCTCGACAAGCTCGTTTATAAGTCTGTCCGTATCGGTTTTCGGCGATGCGACAAAGAATGTAACATCATTTTCATATACTGTGTCGGTTACAATGTTCCCATTAGTCGCAAAATGGTACTGAAGTTTTCCGACCATATCGTATTCTGTTTTTACAGATATAATATCACACATTATGCGTGTTATTATTCCCGATTCGCAAAGTCCCTCTTTTGCCGAGGCACTGTATGCTCTTACAAGTCCGCCCGTACCGAGAAGTGTTCCGCCAAAGTATCGGGTAACAACCACAACCACATCGACAAGCCCCATATTGCGTATGGTATCAAGCACAGGCATACCTGCCGTACCGCCCGGCTCACCGTCATCGGAATAACGGAATATATTGTTCTCGTCAATGACATACGCATATACATTATGCGTTGCATCAGGATACTCCGAACGTATTTTATTCAGATATTCAAGTGCCGATGCTTCATTATCAACCGGCATAACGTGTGAAATAAACTTTGATTTCTTTTCTGTTATAAGTGTTTCCGATTCACGTTCCACCGTCTTATATACTTCTCGTTTTGACAAAATATCACTGTCCTTCGTTAGTTTCATATTCTTTGAGCGAGCCGTATACCGCCTCATCAATGAGTACCTTTATAAGCACTCCGTCTCCGGTATATTCCTCACTCAGAACCTTTTCATTTGTATGAAGAGTGTTTAAAACTCCACCGTCACTATACGGGATTAAAAGCGTGCGTTCAAACTTTTTGCCCGGTGCAGTATCTGCAATTGCATCAAGTAAATCCTGCATTCCCTGCCCTGTTTTTGCACTGATAAATACGTTTTTACCGTTATCCCTCGGATGACAATTGTTTTCTATATCGCATTTATTATATACATTTATAACAGGTTTTCCGCCTGCACCTATTTCGTCAAGAACCTCATCAACCACTTTTATGTGGTTGTCAGCCTCAGGCGATGATGCATCAGTCACGTGTATTACAAAATCCGCATCTGCCGCTTCTTCAAGCGTGGACTTGAACGCCTCAACAAGATAATGCGGAAGCTTGCGTATAAATCCGACTGTATCAATAAGTATTATCTGCCGGTTATCATCAAGCGTTATTGCACGTGAGGTTGTGTCAAGTGTTGCAAAAAGCTTGTCCTCGGCAAACACTCCGGCATCTGTAAGTCTGTTTAAAAGCGTTGACTTTCCTGCATTTGTATAGCCGACAATTGCACCCGTGATATGCCCGTCTTTATGGCGTCGGCTTCTTAACAGCTCACGGTGTTTTTTTATCTCACGAATCTGCTCCTCAAGTGCCGCAATACGTGTTCTTATATGACGGCGGTCACTCTCAAGCTTTGTTTCACCCGGACCCCTTGTTCCGATACCGCCTCCGGTACGGCTGAGTTCAAGGCCCATACCTCGTAACCTCGGTAACTGATACTTAAGCTGCGCAAGCTCTACCTGCAGCTT
>JAFODX010000024.1 GCA_017380475.1 Clostridia bacterium | reverse complement strand
GTCGGCGGCGACCTTGATGTAGGAGCATATTCATCACCCGTTATATTCGATATAAACGGTGATGGCAAGGGCGAGCTTGTGTCAGGTGCTGAGGACGGAATAATCCGTGCATATCAGTCACAGAAAAGTGAAAAGAACCCGAACTCAATGGCATTTTCGTATATAGGTGAGGTTATAAACACAGGACTTACCGATTCGATGATATCGTGCGGATTTTTAAACAATGACAATATCATGGATATTGCTGTTGGTTCAAGAACGGGCGAGATGCGTGTTTATTACGGTTACACCGAGGACGGAAAGAACACACTTTTCGGTAATTTTATAACAGCAGAGACAAATGAGAGCTGGGTTTCACCGTGTATCCATAACGGAAAACTTTACGGCGGTTCACTTGAAGGGTATGTAGCAGAGTATTATTTTGCTGACGGCGTATACAAAAAGGGTGAATACTTAAAAGCCGACACAAATTCGCGTCGGGGTGATAACCGTGTAACAATCGGGATGAACAGCGTTCCGAGATTCTATGATATCGACGGCGACGGTGATGATGATCTCTTGTGCGGTAACCTTGAATACGGTATGGCGTACCCGATAGACAGCGAATATTTCCCGTACAGAGAAGAGCTTGAAAAACAGCTTGACTATTGCAGGGAAAAAGGAATATATATCGGTGCTCACGGACTTACTCATAAGTACGCATCACCTGAACAGGAGATAAAAGAACTCAAGTATCACAAGGCGATGTTTGAAAGTCTTGGTCTTACGTGGGACGGTGTAGGAATAAACCAGCATACGTGGTATACAAGTAATTACGGCTACGACGGCAGCGGTATAAACGGATATAATCCCGATTACGACGGTACATTTGATTCGCAAAGCCGTATGGGACTTTTGTGGAACAGTGGCTCGACGTTGCCTGAAAGCAGTTTTGTTCCGCAGGACTGTGCGGAAAACGCTATCCCGATGCCGATGTATTTGCCTCAAACTGATTTTCTTGTTCTTGAAACGTGCAACACACCTCACGGCAACGGTGCACATTCATATACAAGCGTGAAATATGAAATGCCGCTTTTGTTTTACAATCACTGTGATTATATGTACGAGGATGAGGACGGACAGAAGAAGTTGTCGGATAAGGTCGGCGAAATTGTTGATAAGTACGACTATATGTTTGTGCGTGAGGACCAGCTTGCAAAATCTGTTTCAGCGGCGTATAACACCGATATAAAAGTCGATGCTGAAAATGGCAAAATAAGGATAAGCAGTAAAGTCAGAAACGACAGCCGAAGACTTTATGACAAGACCTATACAGACTGTGTCGGCGTACGCATTGTTTTTGCAGACGGAGTTAAAGCATCCGATTTTACAACAGACGCAAACGTTTATAAGGCAGAGGATAACACCTTGTGCGTGTCGCTTGACAAGACCGTTACGGTTGAAAAGGGCAAATCGGACGGTATCAACATAAAGGGCGTTAATATTCCCGCAACGGTTAAAGTTAAAAATAACAGTGCAGTTATAGACTTTAAAGACGGCGGTGAAATGATAGTCCGTGTTGCAGGCGATGCAAAAACAAAAAGCAATGGCTGGACGGTTAAAAAAGACGGAAAAGACACACTTTTTATAAAGTTCGGCAAAGCAGAAAAGATTAAGATAGAAAAAGCAGGGTAACCTGCTTTTTTCTGTTGAATAGTTTGGATTTTGTCTATTGAAAAAGAAGTATTCAGGTGATAAAATAAAGAAAAACATCAAAGGAGAAAAAACAATGAAAAGACCAAGTATAAATGAACTTACACTTGAAGAAAAAATAGGACAGCTTCTTATGGTGGCACAGTATCCGTTACTTGTAAAAGTTGTTGACGGTGAAGAAATTCCCAGAACTCAGGATGAAATTGACGAAATTATGAAAAAATGTCAGTTCGGAAGCATCTGGGATCAGGGCGGAATAAGAATGAAAAATGTCAATCTGGCAGAGGAGACAGCAGGCGAAAAAATGACTGCTGCAGGATATAAAAAATTCCTTGCAAGGCTTGAAAAAAATCTGAGAATACCTTTCCTTGTCGGTATGGACTGTGAAAACGGTGCAACACTTGTAGAGGGCGGAACATCTGTAAGCGGTCCGCTTTCAATCGGTGCAGCAGATGATGAGAAACTTACATATGACCTTGCACAGTCGGTAGCAAAGGAAATGCGTGCAGCCGGCGGTAACTGGCGTTGGTCACCGGTGGTAGATATGTTTAACCGTTTCTGCGGCGTTTCTTCAGGAAGAACTTATTCTGATAACGCTGATAAGATAATAAAACACGCAGTTGCGGCGGTAAAGGGTACGGAAAGTGCAGGTGTTGCGAGCACCGTTAAGCATTTCCCCGGTATGGACCCGTACGAAATAAGAGACGGTCATTTTACGGAAACAATGATAAATATATCTCTTGATGAATGGCGTAACACCCAGGCAAAAACCTTCCGTGGCGTTTTTGAAGCAGGGGTTGACACGGTAATGGTTGGTCATATTGCATTCCCGGCAGCAGACGACACAAAAGTAAACGGCAGATACCTCCCTGCAACAATTTCTGAAAAAATAATAAAAGAAATACTTCGTGGGGAAATGGGCTTTGACGGCGTTGTCATCACAGACGGTATCGGTATGGCAAGTCTGCAGACGATATGTCCGTTTGAAGAGGTACTTATCCGTGCGATAAATGCCGGAAACGACATTCTTCTGGGCGTCGGACCAAGTGCGGCAGAAACTGTAAAACAGGCTGTTTTAGATGGCCGTATACCGATGGAGAGAATTGATGAGTCGGCAGAGCGAGTGCTGAAGCTTAAGGAAAAAATCGGACTTTTCGACGATAAAGAGGAAGAATTTGATATATTCAAGCAGTCAGAAATAACTCGTAAAATTGACAGAGAAATCGCAGAAAAATCTGTGACTCTTGTACGTGAAAGATGCAAGCTTATACCGGTAAATAAAGAGGATATAAAGAAAGTCACAATTATATGCAGTTCGCATTATTCGGGTACAATAAAAGAGCTTGAAGCTATGAAAGCCGAATTTGAGGCAAGGGGTGCAAAGGTTGACATTATAGAAGCCCTGCCCGAAAACGGCTCACAGGTAAAAATACTTGCAGAGGAGAATGACCTTCTGGTTTATGCGGCATATATTGCACCGCACAGACCTATGGGTATGCCCTCGCTTTACGGTAAGAAGATGGAAACGTTCTTCAATGCGTTCTCACACGGTAAAGAAAAATCAATCGGCGTATCATTGGGATATCCGTATATGCATATTGATTTTATGGGTAATGCCGATGTATTCTTTAACCTCTACGCTCCGAACCCCGAAGCAATGCGTGCTTTTGTAATGGCGGTTTACGGCGAAATAGAACCGACAACAAAATCACCTGTTGATATTGAACCGAAATTGAGATATGTATTCGGATAACAGAAAAAGGACCTCAAGTGAGGCCCTTTTTCTGTTATCTTCTTGCATACCACTTATAATATTTTTTCCAGTCACGGGGCGACATTGAATAAAACTGCTTGAACTGTTTTGAAAAATAGCCCTCGTCTTCTATACCTACTTTATGGGCGATTTCCGAAACACTTAAATCGCTTTTTTCAAGCAATCTGCGTGCTTTTTCCATTCTTCGCTGTCTTATATAGCTTGCAGGTGTCTGATTTGTTTTAGCTTTGAAAAATCTTATGAAATGATTCGGGTGCAAATAACATATTTTTGCAAGCTTATCATTTGAAAGGTCCTTATCAAGGTTGTCGTTTATGTAGTTTAAAATATTATCTATACGCTCTTCGTTTGTGCTTTTTATCTCTACCGACTGGGTTTGAGCAAGTAATATATATCTTGAAAGCAACTGCAGTGTGCAGGCTTTTGCTTCAAGGATATCTGTTACTTTGTTGGTGTCTGCATTAGTAAATCTTTTGAACAATGCAAGTGTTTTTCTGTCGTTTTTTGTATGTATGACATACGGCAATCCGAAAAGATTGAATATATCGGTGTCTGTAGGATAGAGGTCAAAATGAATCCAGTACTTTTCAAAGCCGGTAACAGTGTTGTTTTTACAGCTGTGCAAGGCGTTTGCCGGAACGAAAAACCAGTCGCCTGCTTGTGCGGTATATTCCTTGCCTTCGATGGTAATTTCAAATCCGCCTTTTGTAACAAAGTAAAATTTACTCTGTTTAAAGCGATTGCTGTCGATACCCCAGCTGGCGTCGGGGGAGAACTTGGCAAATCTGCCGTTATTTATAACAACATTCAGATTTGACAGCCATACATCGTAAATATATTCCATTTAAAACACCTCCGTCATGCTCTTGTAAAACAATATGCTAATTTTTTACAGGTTTTCGGTGATAATTTCTATTCAAAAAAGATTATAGCAGATGTATAATGTATTTGTCAATAGTATTTTTCGGGAGGTTATCATATGAGCTTTAATATGGAGTTCGGTTATCCGAGAGAGGCTGAGAAAGCGAAAGAAGAAATATGGCCTGTTCTTATTCCTGTCGGAACTATGGAATATCACAGTGACCACTGCCCGTACGGCTGTGACACACTGGTTGCTATGGGCATAGCACAAAAGATTGCTGAAAAAATAAATGCGGTTGTATTTCCGCCGATATGGTACGGTGTGGCAAGCTATGCCGTGGGCGGACCTGAAAAGAATACAATACAAGTTGATTGTGACACGTTTGAAAGTTATATTTACAGCATTTTAAAGTCACTTTTCAGAAGCGGATTCAACAGAAAAATTTATATAATAATAGCACACCAGACAGAGGACTATCTTCCGATGACGCTTGCGTGTATGAAAGCGGCAAAGAAACTGACCTTTGAATATCTTGACGAAACTCAGGGACTTGGCTGGTGGGGAAATAATGACAACAAGGAGTTTTACGAAAACCTTTCAGCTACGGATAATCCGTGGAACTGGGTTCGTGTTATCCGTGCAAATGTGATAACAGACGGTTCGGAAACAATTAAAAAACTTCCTGCCGACCATGCAGGCAAATATGAGTGTTCAGAACTTGAATATCTCTGGCCCGGTACAATCAAGCTTGACCGGCTCGGTGAGAGCGGTGACTGGTTTGCTGAAACTGCAAAGGAAACCTCGGTCGAACTCGGAAAAAGCATTGTTTGTGAGAAGGTAGAAACGCTTATAAAAATGATGGCAAATGAATAAAAAAATTTACGATTGTGCAAAAAGTATTTACGATTGTGCATTGAAATATTTTTGAAAATGTTGTAAAATAAATGTAACACTGGAATATTTTACCCATTTATATGTGACAGAATTTGTGATATAATGAAAATATAATCAATAAAAGGAGTGTCAGACTATGAAGAAAAGAAAAATTACTGCATTACTGATGTCGGCGGTTATGGCGATAGGTATAATACCGTCGGCTGTGACAATGGCGGCAGATACTCAGATCGACAAAGCAGAGTATCAGTATTTCCTTCATAATGCAGAGGGCAGTGCATACGCAGTGCTCGGCGAGAAAATCGAACAGAAAGGACTTGAATTCATTGACGGACTTGCAAACGGTGTCAAGGACAAGAGTGAAGAAACGTACAACGAGATTGTAAACCTTGACGGACTTGATGCAAGAAAGCAGTACAGCACAAACTATATGTATTTCAAGGTAAATGACGATTTCTACGAAAAAGGCGATACAGAGTTTCTGTTCTCAATCACATTCTATGACTTCGGCCCGTCAGAGGGTAAGTATTACTTTGAATACCATACCGTTAACGGCGGAACAAAGCAGATAACTCTTATAAAGCCCGGTACTAACCCCGGTTGGTCGGTAAAGACAATCTGTGCTGATGACGTTGACCTGACAAAGACATATCCGAACGGTGCGACTGTGCGTGTTATGAACGGTGCATATAACGCATTCAGAAAGTTTGAGATTGTAAATGTCAATAAGGCACGCCGTGACCATAAAGTGCCTGATGTTACAGCGCTTGGCAACGATATGCTTCGTGATCTTAGCAACCTGATGCTTTTGGATGTCAAGGACGAAAGATTTAAAAACGAGAATCTTGCAAAGCCTGCGACAGCATACGATGTTCAGGATCTGAAGAATATAGTGACAAATAATGAAAAAGCGACAAACAATGCATCAAAGACTGCTACAATGACACAGGGTCAGCTCGTAACAACCTTTATGCAGGCGTTGGGTATGACAAAGAAAAATGACGAGAGTGCAGTAGATGCGGCACGACGTCTCGGAATTGTTGATGCATCGGGACTTTTCCTTTTTGACGATGCTCCGGCAACAAATTACAACCTGCTTGGTATTACCAACAGTATACTGGCTTATGAAACACCTGATGGCAAGAACCTGCTTGATGATTTGATAAGCGCAGGAAAGTACAAAGGCGTTGACCTTACAAAGATTTCAAATGAGGTGTTCCAGTACAGATACTATTCAGTACCGAAAAAATGCCCGTACAAGGTAATAACCGATCCGGCAACGGGAAGAACGTACAAGCACGTTGACTTCTTCGGCGGTAACCTTATCCGTCCATACCTCAGTAACCAGAGCTGGACAAACGACGGTAAGGGTTTCATATGCGGAACAACAGCCGGTTATCTTTATCTTTACGATATTGAAGAACAGATGATGATATATCTTGACAAGTCAAAGCCCAGCTCGACAAACCTGATTGCAGGTGTTATGGGTGACGGATATATTTACTACATAAAGAGTTCAGGTACAGAGGAGTTGTGGAGAATACATCCCGACACACTTGAAAAGGAGCTTGTGTATGAGTTCCCCGTTCAGGTAAAGCGGCAAGAACGGGTGCATTTGCAGGTATGCCGTGTGGTACTATATCAGAGTGTTACGTTGCAAACTCAACAGTTATCGTTCGTAATGCTGACCAGTATGGCGGTCTTGGAACAGGCGGATTTGCAGGTACTTTAAGACAGGGTGCAAGAATTTATAATTCTTACGTTTACAACACTGAAATATGTGGCTACGGTTCAGTGGCAGGTTTTGCCGGAAAAGACGAAGGTACAGGCACAATCCTTAAGAACTGTTATGCAGCAGAAGTAACAATAAACACATCAGAAGCAGTAAATGCTGATGCTGTAACAGCAGATGTCGGCGGATTTATGAAGAAAAACGGAAAGAGCCCGTCTATAACTAACTGTTATACAACATTGGCAGGTAATTCTAATGATTATGTTGCTACAATATCAGATAAGGCGGCAATTGTTGCAGGTCTTGTAACAAACCTCGCTGATACGAAATATGCGACAAGCAGCGAAATAAACAACGGTTATCCGTATATCAAGGCGTTTGTGCAGGATGCGACACCTACACCGGTTCCGACACAGGCTCCGACAGTTGCTCCTACAACTGCACCGACGGCTACGCCGGGCAATGAACCGACTGCAACACCGGTGGCGACTTCAACACCTGCTCCGACACCGACAGCTACGCCGGACGAAATTGTTGCAGCGACATCTCTTACAGGTAATGGTACAGAGATTATGCCGTATATAATCAGTAATGCATCGGAGCTTAAGAAAGCAAACGAGATGATCAACTCAGCAGTGGCATATTCTGAGGCATATTATAAGGTAACTGCTGATATTGACTATCAGAATAACGAATGGGTACCGCTTGGACGTCCGCACAACAACGGTTTTGCAGGAACATTCGATGGTGGAAACCACGTTATAAAGAATGTAAAGGTTACAAACTTCGGTGGACAGAATGCTATAAACGGCTTCTTTGCAAGTGCAAATGATACAACAGTTATCAAGGATCTCGGACTTGAAAATATAACAATTCAGCTTTACACCAACCAGCAGACAGCTTATATCGGCGGATTTATCGGCCGTGGTGCGGGTACAATTTCAAACTGTTATATCAAGAATTCATCTGTAGTAAATACAGGTAACTTCAGCGAATGGGGCACAGGTGCATTTGCAGGCTGTGCATGGCGTTCAGCTAAATTTACAAACTGTTATGCTTATAATGTAACAGTAACTGCAAAGACTATACCGGGTGGATTTATCGGCAAGCTTGACGATGTTACTGTATTTGAAAACTGTTATGCAGGCGCAATAACAATTACAAATGCCAAGTACGCAGGTTTCGGTCATGCAACAAAGTCAGCAACGGTTACAAACTGTTATTCAACGCTTGATTCTGTTGATGTAACTGATAACTTGTCGGCTGTAAAGGCAGACAAGGCAGGAATTGTTGCAGGTCTTGTAACAAATCTTGCAGACAGTGCATATGGCGTAAGCAGTGAAATAAATGACGGATTCCCGCATTTGCTTTCATTCGTTCCGGACCCGAATCAGCCGGCAGTTGATGAAGATGCTGCGGCACTTAATGTTCCGAGCGAGGTAACAGGTGCGTTCCAGGTTCCGAGTGTGGGTGCTAATGGTTCAACAATTACATGGCAGAGTTCTGACGAGGAGATTCTCAGCTTCATCGGCGGTGATGCTACAGTAATCTGTGGTGATACTGATGTTACGGTAACTGTAGTTGCTACAATTACAAAGGGCAGGGTATCGGCAACAAGAGCTTTTGAGGTTACTATAAGACAAAAGCTTGTAGCAGAAATTGCAGAGGGAGAGCTTGTTGTAACACCTAACGGAAGTTCAAGAGATGTAGCTCTTGATGTTACATACAGTGGTCTTTACGAAAAGGGTTACAGAACAATAACATTTATGGCAGTAGCTGTAAATGACAAGGGCGATATCCTTGCAAGAGGTATGGATACAGCAACAGTTGCTGATTCAGCAGCGGCTGTTACAGAAACATTTGAAACAACTATAGATTCAACAGAGGGTGAGATTAAATATTACCTCTGGGGTGATAACAATGTTTCACTGATTGACAACACACCGATGGATATAACAAATCTTAAAGCCAAGGCCAAGACAAAGGGTATTGCTCTTTCATGGGATGCTTCATTTGATGACAGTGGTGATGCTGTACAGTATAAGGTTTACAACGGAAATACTTTGCTTACTACAACATATAAGACATCTTATATGGCAACCGGCTCACTTACCGAAGCTCGTGCATTCAATGTAGTTGCAGTTGACGGAAACGGCAAGGAAACACCTGTTGCAGTTTCAAATGCAGCAACAATGATGGCGATGTACTATAATAATCCGACATCGTACAATGCAATCTGGAAGGTTGCTTCAAATGGTACTCCGGGTGGCGACGGCGACTCATACTATGTAGTACAGGAGGTCCTCGTTGGTGGTGTTCTGACAAAGGTTTATGTAACAGAAACATCAACACGTGACAGAATGATCTATTTTGCAAGAGCGGATGCTATTAAGGGATCGGATTCAATCCCGGAAACAGAAAGAAATCTGACATTCGAGGTTGATTATCTTGACAACTCAACAAAGCCATTGAACTTCGTATATAACTCAGTAATCCCGAGTGGTGAAAACGATTCATGGAAATATGCGCGTAAGGCAATTCCAATTCCGAGAGTTAATGATGGTTTGTGGAAGACTGCAGTTATCCATGTAACTCACGCACAGCTCAGAAACTCAGGTCAGACAGGCGGCGCAGAATTCGGTGTTATGGCAAGTAAAGGAATACCTAATGATGAAACTCAGGTAAGAGAAATCAGAATGTGTAAGACATCAGATTATGAATAATCTATATTAATCACAGGAAACAGAAAGGATTGTGTTTTTTGCGTAAAAGTCAAAATTGTACAAAAAATAAGTCAATATTGACGTTGAAAAAAACTCAAAAAAAGACTATCATATATATAACAATGGTTTATGTATTTGTAAAAATCAGATTTGGAAACGGAAGGAGTGCCCGGTTATGAAGAAAAACAAAATAATGTCATTTCTTATGTCAGTTGTCGTTATAGCAGGAATTATACCGACAACGGCATTTTCAGCAGATTCAGCGGCAGATAAGGCTGAATATGCCTATTTTATGAACACATGGGAAGACAGTGCCTATGTATGGTTGGGCGAAGAAATAAAAGGAGAGGGAATAGCGTTCGTTGACGGTCAGGCAATGGGGATAAATGACCGTGCTGATATGTACTATAATGAAACGGTTGCTCTTGATGGCTTGTATGCAAGAAAACAGTACAACGGAAATGCAGCGTACTTTAAAATCGACAAAAGCGTGTACGAGCCGGGCGATACGGAGTTTTTGTTCTCTATTGTTTACTATGACTTCGGCCCGTCGGAGGGTACATATTATTTTGAATATCATACAACAGACGGCACACAAAAGAGAGTTGCTCTTATAAAACCGGGACGTCATCCGGGCTGGACGGTAAAGACGGTTGTTGTCAATGATGCAGACCTTTCAAAAACATATGACAACGGCGCATCAATTCAGATTATAAACGGTGCGTATAACGCATTTAAAAAGGTTGAAATAGCAAACATTTCAAAGGCAAAGCGTGATGGCAAAGAGATAAAGGTAACCTCACTCTTTAACGAAATACTGCGTGACCTTGAATATCTTATGATAGTTCCGCGTGATGACAAGAGATTCAAGAACGAGAACCTTCATAAACCGTGTACAATGTATGATGCATATTCGCTCCGCAACGAAATCACGACCTCGAAAGTGAGCGTTGCGCAGGAAACCAAGAATTATACAATGACACAGGGCGAGCTTATTGATTATTATATGAGATTACACGACCTGAAAAAAGAGCCGGGTGAAACCTCAGTTGATGCCGCTATGCGCTACGGAATCATTGATGCAATGGACTATTTTATATCAGACAGTACGCCTGCATCAAACTATAACCTGCTAAGTATAGCACACGGCACACTTATGTGGGAGGATAAAAAAGGACCACGTCTTCTGAAAGAGCTTATAGACTCAGGAAAATACGAGGGTGTAGAAGCGTCATCAATCAAAAATGATAAATTCCAGGAGACATACTATATGCCGGACGAAGATGCAGGACCGATGTATCTTCCTTATGAAACCATAACAGACCCCGTAACCAAGCGGACATATAATTATATAAACTTCTTCGGTTCACAGATGCTCAGAGGATATCTGAACGTAAACAGCTGGCTCCCGGACGGTTCAGGATTCATCTGTGGTACGTCATCCGGTTTTTTCTATCTTTATGATATAAAATTGCAGACTCTTACATATCTTGACCAGGCAATAGGCAATTCACAACATCTTCCTGTCTATATGTGCCTTGACGGCTGGGCATATTATCCGAAGAATGAAGACGGAATACATACGGTGTGGAGAGTAAATCCGCGTACCGGAGAAAAAGAGAAAAAGTTTACACTTCCCAAGGGTATAACAATAAGCTATCTGAACGCATCAAATGATGGCCGTTATGTTGTAATTGAGGGCTATGACAAAGGATATGTCCTTGAAAGACCCAAAGATACAACTGCAATTATACGTCTTGATTTACAGGAGCAGAAGCTGGAGTACAGATACTATGCATTTGATTATTCAAATATCGTAGACCACTTCCAGGTAAATCCCGAATATCCCGATATTGTCGGATTCTCACACGAAACTGATACGAAGAACTGGACATACACAGACATACTTGACAGATGTAACATTATGGACTTTACCACAGGCGATGTTGTCAAGTACAATCAGGGTAAATTGGCAAACGGCAAGGCAGTTCAGCTTGTAACTCATGAGATTTGGTCGTATGACGGTGAGTACAGATATTTCTGTTCGTGGGCAACGGATCCAAACAAGGAGTCGGGAACAATGCCTGCGGTTGTAAGAATCAACAAGGACGGCACACACCGTCAGTATTACTATGCAGGAATGCCTATAGGCGGTGTTAACCATGCAACAGTAAGCGGTGACAGAAGAATGATTTGTTCGGACGAAGGCTTCCTATCGCTCATAAGCACTGAAACACATCAGATATTCCCGGTTGCAAATATGCGTTCGGTTATAGGTGGAAAAAACCACCCGTACCATCCGCATCCGCACGTTTCATATACAGGAAACCTTGCAAGCTGGGGACATGTACATGATGGCATGCTTGGTATAGCATGGATAGATTACACCGATATCCTTGAAAAAGAGGTAGGAAAGGGTGGACGTTATCCGTTCGGCGATGATGTTGTAAGAGTAAGCTATGAGGGCGTGGAATGTGAATCAAGTGTCGTAACAAAGGACGGCAAAGAGGCGGCAATGGTAAAACCGAATAAGTCTTTGTTCTTTGATATCAATCCCGACATTGTTGATGTTGACGATGCGGCAATCAAGCTCACATTTGATTACTATGACAATACAACTAAACCTTTGACACTCACATACACAAAGGGTGTTGAGGAATATAACGATGCTTGGAAATACTTCAATAAAACAGTTTCAATCCGTCGTGACAACACAAATAAGTGGAGAACGGCAGAGATTATAATCCCCTGCGGTAACTTTGAAAACATCGGTAAATTCGAGAGTGATTTCAAGATTGCATCGGGGGCGCTTAATGCATATATAGCAAACGTAAAAGTAGAAAAGATTGAACATAAATAATTGAGGTAAGAAAGGAAACGGCAATAATGAAAAAGAGTATAAAGAAAATCTTGTGCGGTCTTGTAAGCTCTGCAATGCTTGTGTCGGTATCGCCGGCGTTTGCAGCAGACACAGCCACGATACAGTGGTATGGTGACTACAGCGATAATCAGGACCCGAAGCTGGTTGTTAATTTCACATCACCTGCACAGTATATACAGCAGGTAACATCAGTCATTTATCCGTCAAATGCAACGCCTGCATTTGACGATTATATCAGAATGTCAGAGATTACTGTAGACGGAACAGAGACCACAGAGTTTGTTTTTGATATAGAAAACGATTTCACTGAAAGTGACGGAGCATATATGCTTGCAGTTCAGTCAAATGGCTATATG
>JAFODX010000001.1 GCA_017380475.1 Clostridia bacterium | reverse complement strand
GTTGAAACTGATGAAATAATGCTTTACAGTTGTGTTTTAGAACTTATTCATATGCTCATAAAGGATTCATCAAAACTGCAAAAGCGCGACAAGACAAAAACAAACAACTACGAGGTTATAGAACGGGCAATAAAATATATCAAGGAAAATATCACATCAGATTTATCGCTTGAAACTGTATCGAGATATGCCAAAATGAGTCCGATTCATTTTCATAACTGCTTTAAAACTGCAACGGCGAGGACTTTGCGGGAGTATGTCGAGGAACAGCGTATAAAAAAGGCGGCAAATATGCTTATTACAACGGATTTCACCCTTGCAGATATTGCATATGAATGCGGGTTTTCTTCTCAAGCCTATTTCAGCTATGCATTTAAAAGAAAAATGCATATTACGCCGCGCGAATATGCAAAACAGATATTTAAACAGTATGCAAAGGAAATATAGTTTGACTATTGAAAAAGATGGGAATTTATGATACAATAAAGCTCATAAAATGCAGGTGGAAAGGGTACGGATATGTATAAATATATATTATGGGATATTGACGGAACAGTGCTTGATTTTCTTGCATCGGAGGCGTACGCCATACGGTTTCTGTTCAAAAAATACGGGATCGGTGAGTGCAGTGATGAACAGCTTAAAATGTATTCGGAAATAAATGCAAAGTACTGGCAGAAACTTGAAAGAAATGAACTTACAAAGCCGGAAATTCTGGTTGGAAGATTCCGTGAATTTTTTGAGATAATCGGCGCTGATATAAGGCTGGCAGAAAGCTTTAACGAAGATTATCAGGTGACGCTAGGCGATCATATTGAGTTTGTGGATAAGGCAGAAGAAATTCTTCTTTCACAAAAGGGTAAATACACCATTGCAGCAGTTACTAACGGTACTAAAGTAGCGCAGGAAAAGAAACTGTGTCTTTCAGGACTTGACAAGGTCTTTGATGCTATATTTATATCAGAAAACGTCGGTTATGAAAAACCAAGCGGGAAATTTTTTGACTATGTCTTTGAACAGCTTGGAATAACGGATAAAAAAGAGGTGCTTATAATAGGTGATTCACTAACGGGTGATATGAAAGGCGGATTTGATTCGGGAATTGATACTTGTTGGTTTAATCCTCGCCATAAGCCCAACACATTGGATATTACAATGACCTATGAAATTGACGATTTAGGTAAAATTGAGGAGATAGTTTGTAATCTATAATTAGCACAAAGGAGTAAATCATGGAGCTTGATAAAATATTTACATCTCATATGGTGTTTGCGGCGAAAAAGCCAATCAGAATTTACGGTACGGGAAAGGGCAGTGTGACAATACGCTTTGCCGGATGCGTTAAGCAGTATATGTCAGATTCTGAAAAATGGATGCTTGAATTACCGCCTATGGAATACGGCGGCCCATATGTGCTTGAAGCGGCTTTTGAGGACAGAACAGAGGTTCTTTGTGATATATACATAGGCGAAGTGTTTCTCTTCTCGGGACAGTCAAATATGCAGTTTCGGTTGATGGATACAGAGATACCGAAAGAGGAGTACCGTTCAAATCCGAATGTACGTCTCTTCTCAACCGCTACGGTACGCAACACTGATAAATTTGTTCCCGATGACGGCTGGGTGATATGTGATAAGGAATATGTCGGATACTGGTCAGCACTTGCGTATCTGGCATCGGTTGAGGTGTCGCTTGCAAAAGATGTTGCAATAGGTGTTATTGCTTGCTATCAGGGTGCATCTGTAATTGAAAGCTGGGTCCCGGAAAGAACATTTGACAAAATAGGCATCAGCCTTTTACCGGAAGAGAAATTTGATGACCATTATGACGAGACTTTCGGTATGTGGAACGGTGATGGCTTTCTGTATAATTTCTCGCTTTGTCAGGTCATTCCGTATCAGCTTTCAACGGTAATATGGTATCAGGGCGAAAGTGATGCAAGTGTATCTGAGGGTTTGGTTTACTGTGACGAGCTGTGTACATTGATTGATGTATGGCGTAGGGATTTTGGGAATGAAGACCTTCCGTTTATAGTTGTTCAGATAGCAGACACATATGAAAGAATGACAGAAGGATGGAAGCTTGTACAGCGTGCGCAGGAGGAAATAGTGTCACGACGTAAAAATGTAATGATGGTGGAATCAAGAGACGTATGCGAAACCGACGATATACACCCCAAAACAAAACATAAGCTTGCAAAAAGAATTGCGCAGGCGCTTATAAACATATAAAAAATGCCTCCTGAACACATTTCAGGAGGCATTTTTTACGCATATACTATCAGAGCAATCAGCTCAACATCTTCGTCACTCTCGTTCTTTATTGAGTGACCTGTACCTGCAGGAGTAACTGTAACATCGCCTGCGTATACGTTTGTTGTTGTGCCGTTGTCATCATAAACTGCAGTACCCTTTATTATGTAAAAGAACTCGCTGTCAGTTTCGTGAACATGGAAACCGATACCGCAACCCGGCTTAAGAACAATTTTTCCGAAAAGTCTGCCCTTGTTGTTAAGCTCGTCCGCTGTAACAAAGTTGCTTATAACAACTGTTCCGTCACCGCCACGCATATTTTCACGTAATTCAGTGTTAAAATCTTTGAATTTTTTAACCATAATGATTTCTCCTCTTGATTTTTACTTTTTAATAGTATATAATATAATGTGGAAATTTTCAAGTACTTTTTTAAAAATATACATTCGGAGAAAAATATGAATATGAATTTTTTTGCGCCTGTTAATATTGTAACAGGTAAAGGCTGTATCGGAAAAAATACCGATGAATTTAAAAAATACGGAAAGAAGTGTATAATCGTTACTGGTAAATACGGAGCCAAAAGCTCAGGTGCACTTGGTGACGTTGTTCTGGCACTTGAGAGTGTGGGAACAGAATATATAATATTTGACAGGATTGAACAGAACCCGTCATATGCTTCGTGTAAAGAGGCGGCTGAAATGGCGAAAGAGAGCGGTGCAGAGTTTGTGGTCGGCATAGGCGGCGGCTCGGCACTTGATGCAGCAAAGGCGATAGCTGTGCTTACTGCGTCGGCAGATACATCTGCAAAGACACTATATTCAATGGACTGGGATAGAGAGCCATTGCCGATAATTGCCGTAGGCACAACGGCAGGTACGGGCAGTGAAGTAACACCCGTATCGGTTATAACAACTCCTGAGGGTATGAAAAAGAGCTTTCGTGCACCGTCGCTCTATCCGGTAACGGCGTTTGGCGATGCGACATATACAATGTCTATGTCGGCTGATTTTACACGCTCCACAGCACTTGATGCACTGTGCCACTGTATGGAAAGTTACTTCAACCGCAGTGCAAACGATATTTCAAGAACATTTGCAGTAAGAGGCGTAGAAATTCTGGTTAGAATGCTTGAAAAGACGGTAACCTGCGATACTGTTCCGCTTACATTTGATGAGCGTGAAGAAATATATTGTGCGTCACTCTACGGCGGTCTTGCAATCAGTGTAACGGGAACTGCGTTTGCGCACGCACTCGGATATTTCCTGTCCGAACAGTATAACATCTGTCACGGCAATGCGTGTGCGGTATACCTTGAAGAGTTTATAAACTACAATGCAGAGGTTGCGCCTGATGAAGCTGACGGATTTTTTGCAAAAATCGGCTGTGACAAGGATACACTGATAAACTTAATCAGAAAAAATCTTCCGGATACAGAGATAAAACTGACACCGGAAAAGATAAACGAGCTTGCACCTCGCTATGAGGATAACAAAAGTATGAAGAAATGCTACGGCAATGCAGACCGTGAATTTGCAGTGAAACTTCTTAATAAGATGTTTGTATAAAAGGGGAAATTGATATAAAAGTTATAATCGCAGAAAAACCGAGTCTTGCCCGTAATATTGCGGCAAGTATCGGCAATATGAGAAAAGCTGACGGATATTTTATCGGCGGAGAATACATACTTACATGGGTTTTCGGCCATTTGTTTTCGTTGGCTGATATCGAATACTATTCCCCGAATCCCGACGGGACAAACCGATGGTCGATAAAAAATATTCCGTGTTTCCCTGAAAAGTTTGTGTTCGAGCTTAAAAAGAGCCCATCAACAAAACAGGTTGATTCAGGTGTAAAAAAACAGTTCGAAACAATAAAAGCACTCATCAACCGTGATGATGTTGATATGATAATAAACGCAGGCGATGCAGACCGTGAGGGTGAAATAATCATCAGAATATGCGTCGAAGAGGCGAACGCAAACGGCAAGCCGTTCAAGCGTTTGTGGCTTCCTGACCAGACACCCGAAACCATACGTCAGGCGTTGTCTGAAATGAAGGATGAATCAGAATACGAAAACCTTGCAAACGAAGGTTATGCACGTACATATATCGACTGGCTTTACGGTGTTAACCTGACACGCTTTGCAACTCTTAAAAACGGCAAGCTTTTAAGGGTGGGCAGAGTTATTGTGCCGATTGTAAAGGCTATCTATGACCGTGATATGGCAATTCGCAATTTCAAGCCTGAGATATATTACGGTATTGTGAGCAAGGCTGTCACAAATGGCGAGGAAATTGAGCTTACAAGTAAGGAAAAGTTTGATAAGAATGAGCTTAACAAGGCACAGGAACTGTGTGATAAGTACAACGCATCAGATGCCGTGGTTACAGCAAAAAAGAAAAAGAAAGACTCCTTAAAACCGGGCAAGCTCTATTCACTTACGAAATTACAGAACGTACTGGGCAAGAAGTATAAAATGTCAATGGAACAAAGTCTGAAAATAGTTCAGGACCTGTATGAAAAAGGCTTTGTGACATATCCGAGAACAAACTCGGAGTATCTTGCAACGGCAGAAAAAGACAAGATAAAAACAATACTTACATCAGTTTCAAAAATCGGCTATCCCGTTAAGTTCAGGGATGCAAAGACAATTTTCGACGATTCAAAAATAGAATCACACTCGGCACTGACCCCGACATACAAAATCCCGAAGAAAACAGACCTTTCACCTGATGAATTTACTGTTTATTCTACCATTATGCGCAGGTTTGTTGCTGTATTCTGTTCAGAAGAATGTGTGACGGAGAAGACGGAAATAAAAATAGATGTCGGCGGATTTGAGGAGTTTACTCTAAAGGGTACGGTTATACGTGAACCAGGCTGGACAAAGTATGACGATTATTCCAAAAAGGATAAAATTTTGCCGAACCTTGAAAAGGGCGACAAGATTAATGTTGACTTTAAACCGACCGAGAAAGAAACCCAACCGCCAAAACACTATACAATAGAAACTCTTAACAACTACCTCAAGAACCCGTTCAAGGAGGACAAGAAAAAAGCCTCGGAGGAAGAAAACGACGAAGAGGAATACAGAGCAATATTTGAAGGACTTGAGCTTGGTACTGAGGCAACACGAACAGGCATAATTGACAATGCGAAAAAGAGCGGATATATTGAACTCAAAAAAGACGTATATAAAATTCTGCCCGACGGTGAAAATCTGATAGAATCACTTATCCGTATGAATATAAGTATGGATAAATACAAAACGGCAGAGGTCGGCAAAGCGCTTAAAAAGGTGTTTAAGGGTGAGTTTTCGATAGATGACAGTATTGCAATCGCCAAAAACGAAATCAGCACCGTTTTTGCAAAGCGTAATCTTCCGCCCGAATTTGATACCGATGACGGATTCATCGGCGATATAATCGGCAAATGCCCGATGTGCGGTGCGGACGTTATCAGGACAAGCTTTGGTTACGGCTGTTCAGGGTACAAAGAAAACAGCTGTAAATTCGGCATAAACAATGTTATTTGTTCAAGGGTCATATCAAAAGCAAATGTAGAAAAAATGCTCGAAACAGGAAGAAGCTATAAGATTGACGGATTCGTTTCGCCGAAAAGCGGAAAAACGTTTCAGGCATTTTTGAAGTTGGAGAATGGCAGAGCCGTATTCGATTTCAACGACTGAGAAAGGGAACACAAAATGAAATTTTCGGCGTATTTATTCGATTTTGACGGTACACTGGTAGACTCTATGCCGTCGTTTATATCGGTTATGTTGCGTATCCTTGACGAAAACGGGATTGATTATGAAGATGATATTATAAAAATCATTACCCCGTTAGGATATCAGGGTACAGCAAAATATTACATAGAACAGCTTGGACTTGCGGTACGTGAAGAAGATATTTTAAAGCTTATGAACCAATATGCCTATGATGAATATGCGTATAAAATTCAGGCAAAAGCTACAGTGATTGATACACTTAAGAAACTTAAGGAAGCGGGTGCAGACCTTAATGTTTTAACTGCGAGCCCTCATTCAGTTCTTGATGTGTGTCTTAAAAGACTGGGGATATTCGATATTTTTACGAATGTATGGTCCTGCGATGATTTTGCGACAACAAAGGCAGATAAAGAAATCTACAGAATGGCATCGGAGAAAATCGGTAAGCCGATTGATGAAATACTGTTTCTTGATGATAATTATAACGCTGATAAAACCGCAGTACTTGCAGGTATGAAGGTTTGCGGTGTTTATGATAAGTCGTCAGAAGAATATACCGATGAAATAAAGAGTGTTTCTGATTATTACATAAAAGATTTTTGCGAGTTGCTTGATATATAAAGCGACTTTAAAACTTATAAGATAGGAGTAAAATTATGTACTTATCCGATAAATGGGAAGACTACAGAATAGTGGATGCATCAGGCGGTGAAAAGCTTGAATACTGGGGTAAATATCTCCTCCGCCGTCCCGACCCGATTGCAGTATGGGATGACAAGTCAGATATCAACCGCTGGAACAAGGTTGATGCGTGGTATCACCGTTCAAACAAAGGCGGCGGAAGCTGGCAGGTGTTCAATAAATCAATCCCGGATAAATGGCAGATAAAATACCGTGACCTTGTGTTCAATGTACGTCCGACAGGGTTTAAACATACGGGACTTTTCCCTGAACAGGCGGTTAACTGGGACTTTATATCAGACCTTATAAAGTCTGCAAACCGTCCCGTAAAGGTGCTTAATCTTTTCGCATATACAGGCGGTGCGACGGTCAGTGCATTAGCAGCAGGCGCAGAGGTGTGCCACGTTGATGCATCAAAAGGTATTGTTACCTGGGCAAAAGAAAATGTTATTTCATCAGGGCTTGGCGATGCAAAAGTGCGTTATATAGTTGATGATGTTGTTAAGTTTGTAAAGCGTGAAATTCGCAGAGGTAACAAATACGACGGAATCATAATGGACCCGCCCTCATACGGCAGAGGCCCGTCAGGCGAGATGTGGAAGATAGAAGATGCACTATATCCGCTTATCTGCGACTGTATGGAAATACTTTCGGATAATCCGTTGTTTTTGCTCATAAACTCATACACAACCGGACTTTCGGCAACGGTATTGAAAAACGTAATGACGGTTACAGCACAGAAGAAATTCGGCGGTGAATTTGATGCAGACGAGATAGGCCTGCCGATAGAATCTAACGGACTTGTTCTGCCGTGCGGTATTACCGGCAGATGGTACAGAAAGGACTGATAATATGCTTAACGGAAAAACAGTAGTGCTCGGCGTTACCGGCTCGGTTGCGGCGTATAAGATTGCAAATCTTGCACGTATGCTAAAAAAACTCGGTGCAAACGTTCACGTTCTGATGACAAAGAATGCGGAGAATTTTATAAATCCGTATGCATTTGAAACACTCACACAGAATAAGTGCCTTGTTGATACATTCGACCGTAATTTTCAGTACAGTGTAGAACACGTTGCCATTGCAAAGCAGGCAGATGTGGTTATGATTGCTCCCGCAACTGCAAACGTAATAGGAAAGATTGCAAACGGTATTGCGGACGATATGCTCACAACTACAGTTATGGCGTGTCCGTGTACTAAAATCATCGCACCTGCAATGAATCATAATATGTACCATAACCCGATTGTTCAGGATAATATAGAAAAGCTCAGCCGATTCGGGTATATGATAGTTACACCCGACCACGGTATGCTTGCAAACGGGGATATGGGTGATGGCAGAATGCCTGACGAAGAAGTTCTTCTTGAATATATTCTGCGTGAGGTCAGCCACGAGAAGGATATGGCGGGCAAGCGTGTGCTTGTAACTGCCGGTGCGACCCGTGAGGCGATTGACCCGGTTCGGTTTATAACAAACCATTCGACGGGTAGAATGGGCATAGAAATAGCACGTGCGGCAATGTACAGAGGCGCTGATGTAGTGCTTGTAAAAGGTGCTACGGAAGTTGATGCACCGATGTTTGTTGATACGGTTGATGTTGTATCTGCGGAGGATATGTATAATGCCGTAACAAAGCACGCACCCGACTGCGATATAATAATAAAGGCGGCGGCTGTGGCAGATTATACACCAAAAACCATTGCAGAACAGAAAATAAAGAAATCCGACGGCGACAGTGTGATTGAGCTTGTACGGACAAAGGACATTCTGAAAACGCTTGGCGAAACCAAAAAACAGGGACAGTTTGTATGCGGTTTTTCAATGGAAACAGAGAACCTGCTTGAAAATTCGGCAAAAAAGCTCGAATCTAAAAATTCTGATATGATTTGTGCAAACTCGCTTACTGACGATGGTGCAGGGTTTGGTGTTGGTACAAACATAATAACGCTCATAACAAAGGACGGAGCAGAAAAGCTCCCGAAACTTTCAAAATTTGAGTGTGCAAATGCAATACTTGACAGAATAATCAAAGGAGAAAACGCATAATGCGAATGAGAAAAAAGAAGAACTGTGCCGCAAGAATTGAACGGTGCGGTGATATCAGAATAACAGACCCCGAAGCGCATAAGGGTAAGTGGAGTGAGGTTTTTGGTAACGATAACCCCATACACGTTGAAATCGGTTGCGGAAAGGGAAGCTTTGTTGTGGGTATGGCAAAAATGTACCCAGACGTAAACTTTATTGCGATTGAAAAGGTCGAAGACGTTATCGTTATGGCGATGGAAAAGGCGATAGAGAACGAGGTCGGAAATGTACTGTTTATGGACCTTGATGCAGAACGGATTGAGGACTTTTTTGAAAAAGGCGAGATAGAGAGAATATACCTCAATTTCTCCGACCCATGGAAAAAGAGCAAGCAGGCAAAACGCCGTCTTACTCATAAAAACTTTCTTGACAGATACAAAAAAGTGCTTAACAGTGGCAGTTATATATGGTTTAAGACTGATAACCGCAAACTGTTTGAGTTTTCGCTCAATTCATTTTGTGCCGAAGGGTTTAAACTGCAGAACATTACGCTCGATTTGCACGATTCCGGCTTTGAGGGTAATGTCATAACCGAATATGAACAAAGGTTTATTGACCTCGGACAACCGATATACAGACTTGAAGCGACATTTTAAAAAAGGGAATCCGCTCTTTAATGGGCGGATTCTTTTTTGCTAAATAAGGCTGTTCTTTTTTAGTTTTGACGGCGAAGAGCCTATGTGCTTTTTGAATATTTTTGAGAAATAGTCATAGCTTTCAAAACCGAGATGCTCCGAGATTGAATTAAGAGACATTTCGTTGTTAATAATCAATTCCCTCGCAAGTAATGATTTCTGCTCATTTATATAGTGCATAAGCTGTACTCCGGTTTCCAGTCTGAAAATGGTAGAGGTATATTCTTTTGAAAGATGTATGTTCTGAGCAATGGATTCTAGTGAAAGTTTTTCTGTCAGATGCTCGTCGATGTATCTGAGGATTTTTAAAACATGACTGTTTGTACTGATTGTTTCTTCTGCCGACAGAAGTTCAAGCAGAATGAGGTTAAGAACGTTGTGGCATTTTTCTTTTGAGTAGAATTTCGACGATAAATGGTTTTGCGGGAATACAGACAGTATTTTTTTTATATCGCCTGATACGCATTTTTTTATATACGTTTTTAATGGGATTTCCGTTCCCGGTTCGGTAATAAAATTAAAACTCACATAGTGAACGGGTGATACGCCTTTCTCACGGGAGCAGACAGTGCCCGGACGCAATAAAACGGCATCGTCTTTTTTGAGAACGATTTTTTGACCGTCCGAGTAAAACGTCATAGTCCCGTTTAGGATAAGTGTAAAATCATAAAAATCAATGGTTTCTTCCGGCAACGCTGCGGAGGAATCAACTGCAATGTTACAGTAGTGAGTCAGTTCTTTGATGAGATTGCTTTGCATAAAATCAAACTCCTTAAAATAATACTAAAAAACTGTGATTATAATAAAATAATATGTGTCTTTTTGTGTAATAATATGCTACTATTATAGCATAAGGCGTTATAATTGTAAAGATTAAAATAATACAAGAATATAGATTTATAGAAGTGTTGCTGACAAATGGTTTATAAAAGCAGTGGGTGTGCATTTTTTCCATCATTGGTTGCAATTTTTCTTGAATGCAGATAATACTTTTGGTATTATATAATTGAGAATGTGTTAAATACACAAAATCATTTAAACAAAAAAGAAGAAGGTATGTATAATGAAGACATTATTATTGGGTGATTTATCACCAAGACAGAGCACAGAAGAATTGTTTCAGAACGGAGATATAAACACACTTTTTAACGATACGAAATCGTTGTTTTGTGAGAGTGAGTTCACAATTGCGAATCTTGAGTGTGCAATAACCGAACACGATGAACAGATAAATAAAATCGGACCTGCACTAAAGACCGGCAGAGGCACAGCTGATGTTATCAGAGAAATAGGAATCACTTGTTGCGGTCTCAGCAACAACCACATATTTGATTTCGGCAAAAAGGGTGCGACCGATACAATGAAGGTGCTCGATGAAACAGGAATCGGATATACAGGATTTGGTGCTGACTACGAGGACGCAAGAAAGAATTATGTCTTTGAAAAGGACGGCGAGCGTATCTGCGTTATAGCAGTTTGTGAAAAAGAGTATTCATTTGCACTTCCCGACAGAATGGGCGCAAGAATGTTTGATGAGTATGACACAATGGATGATATACGAGACGCTGCAAAAGAATATGACAGAGTAATAGTAACTTTCCATGGCGGAAAGGAATACTGTCATTATCCGTCACCAAGACTTTATAAAATGTGCCGTGCAATGGTAAGAGCAGGTGCAGACGTAGTTCTTTGTCAGCACAGCCACTGCATAGGCTGCTATGAAAAATACGAGGACGGACATATCCTTTACGGTCAGGGAAACTTCCACTTCGTTGCAGCTCCGTGGGTTCAGAAACCGGAGGGCTGGGATGAGTCACTGGCTGTTAAATATGACACAAAAACAAATGAAATCGAGTTTGTTC
>JAFODX010000023.1 GCA_017380475.1 Clostridia bacterium | reverse complement strand
GAAGCTCCTGATACGCCGCAGTGTCACCTGCGTTTCTTAAGTTCACAAGGTCTGTTACCCACGCAAGCCATAACGGGTCCTGACCGTAAACAACACTTCCTGCATTAACACCCGTCTGAATAATATACTCACCGCCGAATGAGGTATAGTTCATCGGTATTGTAAGCATATGATGCAAACCAAACGGCAAAAGCAATCTCTCAAGCGTTCCGTATATAAAAGGTGCAAGAATCGGCGAAGTGTCAGATGAGTTCGCTATCCATAGACCGAATCTGTTTATACCCATTTGTATTACCGGCCATACGACAGAGAATACAAGCGCAACAACCGCCGACCAGAAAATAACCACTAACGGTACAAATCTTTTACCGTTGAAGAATGAAAGCACCTCAGGCAATTTTCTGAAGTTATAATACTTGTTATAAATAATACCGCCGACAAAACCCGATACAATTCCGACAAATACACCCATATTAAGTGCAGGTGAACCAAGTACGGACGTGAAATATCCGTCAACTGCAATTTCCTGCCCGAAAAACGTATGTGTCACAGCTTTGGGGTCTGCAAGCATATCAGCTGTGACACCGAAAATACTGCCTGTTATATTGTTTATCAGAATGAATGCAAGAAGTGCCGCGAATGCACCGCCTGCTCTGTCTTTTGCCCACGAACCGCCTATTGCTACGGCAAAGAGAATGTGCAGGTTTGTTATAATAGACCAGCCAATATTCTCAATCGTCGATGCCAGCACTCTGAAAAATGCAATATCCGTGTTTGCCATTCCTATCAATTTACCGATACTTATCATAATACCCGCCGCAGGCATTACGGCGATAACAACCATCAGCACTTTACCAAGCTTCTGCAAAAAGTCAAATGCAGAGCTTTTTGTTAAACTGTTTTTCATAATATTCCCTTTCATAATTGGCACATAAAGTTTGAATAAATTGCCCGGATTGCGCTTTCGATGCACAAAAGTGCAGAATTTGTGATTTATTCAAGCTTTTCCTTTATATTTTCCATATATCTTTATTATACTCTGCCACAGTGCGGTCAGACGAAAAATATCCTGCATTCGCTATATTGAAAAGCATTTTCTCTGCCCACTCCAGACGGTTCTCATAATCTGAAATCATACGGTCTTTAGTCGTACTGTAATCAGCAAAGTCCGGAAACGTCATAAAGTAATCTTTATTTATAAGCTCGTTCTGCAGACGTTTAAGGCTTTCTTTATCACCCGTTTCCATCATCTTGTTGCACGTTATATACTCAACCGCTTCGTTTATACGTTTATCTTTTTCATAGTATTCCGACGGTTTATAACTGCCTTTTTTGTACCTCGATATTACAAGGTCGCTGCTGTCGCCAAAGGTGTAGATATTATCGTCCCCAACAAGAGAATGTATCTCGACATTAGCACCGTCGTGTGTTCCGAGAGTTAATGCACCGTTAAGCATAAGCTTCATATTTCCCGTTCCGCTTGCTTCTTTTGACGCAAGAGAAATCTGTTCGGAGATATCCGCCGCAGGAATTATCTTTTCCGCCCACGAAACATTATAATTTTCTGCAACAAATATGTTTATATACTCCGATGCGTGTTCATCGTGGCTTATGATATCCTCAAGACACAACAACAGATGAATTATATCCTTTGCGATTGTATATGCAGGTGCCGCCTTTGCACCAAAAATCGCCGTTATCGGACGTTTTGGCAATATGCCACGTTTTATATCAAGGTATTTATTTATGATATATAGTGCGTTCATCTGCTGACGCTTATATTCATGCAAACGCTTTATCTGTACATCAAAAACAGAATCAGGGTTTATATTCCGATTTTGCTTCTCATTTATATATCCGCACAACCCAACCTTGTTTGCCGATTTTATCTCAAGCAGTTTCTGAAGCACTTCTTTGTCGTTTGAAAACTTTTCAAGGTCCTTTAGACGTGTATAATCGTTCTTGAATTTATCTCCGATAAGCGATACTATAAACTCATCAAGACGTGGGTTTGATGCTTCAAGCCAGCGTCTGAAGCTTATTCCGTTTGTTTTGTTGTTGAACTTTTCGGGATATATCTGATAGAAATTATTAAGCTCTGTTTCTTTTAGTATCCTCGTGTGGAGTGATGCAACCCCATTTACCGAGAAGCCGTAATGAATATCCATTCTCGCCATATGCACAAGCGAGTTTGTGTCGATTATGTGAAGTGATTCATCCTGATATTCCGCCCTTACCCGTTTGTCAAGCTCTTTAATTATATCCATTATCTGAGGCACGATAGCTGTTATAGTATCAGAATGCCATTTTTCAAGAGCCTCTGAAAGTATGGTATGGTTTGTATAAGCACACATTTTTCTGACAGTTTCTATCGCATTATCCATACTCACTCCCGACTCGCACAACAACCGTATCAGTTCAGGGATTATAAAGCTCGGATGCGTATCATTTATCTGAATTACTGCATATTCCGCCAAATTTTCGGGGGTTGCGCCACGGCGCCGTGATTCTTCCAGTATAAGCTGTGCAGCATTGCTCGCCATAAAATATTCCTGATAAAGTCTTAACCGCTTACCTGCTTCGTCACTGTCGTCAGGGTATAAAAACAGCGTGAGATTCTTTTTGATATCTGTCTTATCAAAATCCGTAGCATCCTCTGCTATGCTTTCGTCAACCGTTTCCACATCGAAAAGATTGAGTTTGTTAGTTCTTTTCCTGCCAATAACATCTATTGTATAAAGCCTTGATGTCAGCGTGGTGTCTTTAAACTCTGTCTTATATGTTATATCTGTTTTTGTCAGAATACTGTTCTTATCCATCCACGGATTTTTTTCTTCATGCTGTTTGTTGCCTTTAAATACCTGCCTGAACAGTCCGAAATGATAAAGGAGTCCGACACCGTCGCCAAAAAGTCCTGTAGATGCTACCGAATCCATAAAGCACGCCGCAAGTCTGCCAAGTCCGCCGTTGCCAAGCGACGGTTCATTCTCTACCTCTGTTATTTTTGACAGGTCCTTGCCGTTATCTGAAAGAATTTTCTTCAGCTCATCATATATACCAAGATTTATAAGGTTACATTCAAGCAGTTTTCCGATAAGGAACTCGGCACTGATATAGTATAGCTTACGTTTTTTCTCCTCGCACTTTTTCTCTTCTTTCAGCTCGTTTACCGTTTTTAAAATACCTGAGAAAAGCTCTTCATCGGTACAATCAAAAATAAGCTTTCCGCAATTTTTTTCAAGTCGCTTGGATAAATTCATCCTGACCCTCCGTTCAGCCGTAATACAAACGGCATGTTTTTGTATATATTTTTTCCCACAAAAGCAAAAAAATATGCAGGACTTTTTTAGTCCTGCATATTTTAAAATTATTTACGTTTTGTTACCCAATCCTCTTTTACCGTCTGACGCTCTCTTGCGATTGCAAGTGCGTTTTCGGGAACGTCTTCAGTAATAGTTGAACCTGCAGCGGTAAATGCGTTTTTACCCACCTTTACGGGCGAAACAAGGTTCGTGTTACAACCTATAAATGCGTTGTCTTCAATTACTGTTCTGTGCTTCTTCTTGCCGTCATAGTTAACCACAACCGTACCGCATCCGAAATTGATGTTCTTACCTACATCTGCATCTCCTACATATGTAAGATGTGAAAGCTTTGTTCCGTCGCCGATATTTGAGTTTTTGATTTCAACAAAATCGCCGAGCTTGACATTCTTGCCTACAACACAGTTAGGACGCACATACGCAAACGGGCCGATATTTGTACCCTCGCCGATTGTACTGTCTGTTATTACAGAATGCTTTATCGTCACGTTATCAGCAATTTTTGAGTTTACAATCTCTGTACAGAATCCGATTGTAACATTCTCACCGATAACTGTTTCGCCTTTAAGATATACATTAGGCTCAATAACCGTACCCTTACCGATTACGACGCCGTCCTCTATCCATACACTTTTCTCATCAACAAAAACAACACCGTTGTCTTTGAATTTCTTTATATCTGTCATTTTCTTTTCCTTTCTTATTTACGAGCAGCTTGCCGGAGATTATCTGCGTAGAATGCGTTTTCATAAGTCAGAGCATTCGCAGCATATATTCCCCTGTAAGTTTTTATTATCCTAATCTTGCCTCTATCAACTTGGCTAAGTATTTTGCTTTCTGCTCAACTATCTGCTGTGTCGGACCCTCTATCATTACACGTACAAACGGTTCTGTTCCCGACGGACGGATAAGTACTCTGCCGTTTTCCTTAAACTCTTCTTCAAGTGCCTTGATTTCTGCTTTGATCATATCATCCTTTAAGTAATCATACTTGTTTGAGTTCTTGACCTTTGCGTTTATCATTGTCTGCGGGAGTGTCTTGAACACCTCTGCAAGCTCTGAAAGCTTTTTGCCCGTTTTCTTAACAATAGATAAAAGCTGAAGTGCCGAAACAAGTCCGTCACCCGTTGTATTATGGTCAAGGAAAATAATGTGTCCTGACTGCTCGCCGCCAAGCGAATAACCGCTCTTGAGCATTTCCTCAAGTACGTAACGGTCACCGACATTTGTCTGAACAATATTTATACCCTTTTCCTTTGCTGCAAGAACAAGACCGAGGTTTGTCATTACTGTTGTTACAAGCGTGTTTTTGTTAAGCATACCTATCTCTTTGAGATATTCTGCACAGATAAGCATTATCTTATCACCGTCTATTAAGTTGCCAAGCTCATCAATAACAAGCAGTCTGTCAGCATCGCCGTCAAAGCTCAAGCCGATATCTACGTTTATGTTCTTTACATACTCGCCAAACTTCTCGGTATGCGTTGAACCGCAGTTAAGGTTAATATTTGTACCGTTGGGGTGGTTTGCCACTGTATAAATCTCCGCATCAAGCTCTGCAAGGACGCAAGTCGAAGTCTGATATGATGCACCGTTTGCACAGTCAACTGCTATTTTCATGCCGTTAAGGTCACAGTCGATTGTTGATTTTGCGAATTCAACATAGTCTCTCACCGCAGTGTCACACTTTGTAACAGTACCCACATCATCGCCTGTGGGCATTCTTATTTCACTGTCATCAACAAGTATCAAATCTTCGATTCTTTCCTCTATTGCGTCGTTGAGTTTGTAGCCATTGGCGTTAAATATCTTAATACCGTTATATTCTGCCGAGTTATGTGATGCAGAAATTACTACACCTGCATCTGCATCATATTCGCGTGCAAGATATGCAACAGCCGGCGTTGGGATAACGCCCAGAGAAACCACTTGTGCACCAACCGAACAAAGACCTGCTGTTAACGCCGCTTCAAGCATATCGCCTGAAATACGTGTATCCTTACCGATTAAAATTTTAGGCTTGTGCTTTATTTCGCCTGTAAGAACATACGCCGCACACTTACCTATCTTATACGCAAGCTCGCAGGTAAGTTCCTCGTTTGCTACACCACGGACACCGTCCGTACCAAAAAGTTTTCCCATAAATTAAATTCCTCCTCATTCTACAGTAACCGATTTTGCAAGATTTCTCGGCTTGTCAATCGCTTCACCTTTGTTATAAGCAACATAATACGCCAATAGCTGTAACGGAACAGCAGATGTGATTGGCGTCAAAAGCGGATTGACCTCCGGCATTGTTATTATATCCGAACATTCCTTATGTTGCGTTGCTGTCGATTCGTTTGCAAAGACAACAGTGTATGCACCGCGTGCTGTTACTTCCTTAATGTTGCTGTCCATTTTTGCACAGATTTCTTTGTTTGTGCTTATTGCGATAACTACAGTCCCCTCCTCAATAAGTGCGATAGGACCGTGTTTTAGTTCACCGCCGGCATAGGTTTCTGAATGGATGTATGAAATCTCTTTAAGTTTTAAAGAGCCCTCCATTGCCGCTTTGTAATCAAGACCCCTGCCGAGGAAATACATATCGGTTTCTTTATAGATTTCTTTACTTAGTCTTTTGATTTCGCCCTCAAGCTCTAAAACTGATTCAAGGGTTTCGGGCATATTTAATAACTCATTTTTTACGATATCAAGTTCTGTTGGTTTGAGAGTTTTTCTGCTCTCTGCAAGAAATAACGCAAAAAGATACATTGCAACAAGCTGTGTTGTATACGCTTTTGTTGATGCAACGGATATTTCGGGACCGGCATACGTATAAAAAACATTATCCGCTTCACGGGATATGCTGCTTCCTGCAACATTTGTTATTGCAAGCACATATGCTCCCTTTTCCTTTGCCAGACGTACCCCTGCTAAAGTATCAGCAGTTTCTCCCGATTGACTTATTGCGATAACAAGCATATTATTATCCAGAAGCGGTTCGTTATATCTGAATTCCGATGCAAGCTCAACATCTGTCGGAACTTTTGCAAGTTTTTCTATTACCATTTTTCCGACAAGACCTGCATGATACGCAGTACCGCATGCAACGATACAGATTTTTTCAAAGCCTGTCACCGTTTCCGCATCGAATCCGTCAAATTTTACGTTTTTACCGTTTGAGATTCTGCTTCGCAAAGTATCAGCAACGGCTTTGGGTTGTTCATGGATTTCTTTGAGCATAAAATGCTCGTATCCGCCTTTTTGTGCCGCAGTCTCTGATAGGTTGACCGTTTCGGGCAGTTTTTCTACCGCTTGCCCGTCGCTGTCATATATGTTTACAGAACCCTTTGTAATAACAGCAATCTCACCATCGTCAAGGAAAAATACATTCCGTGTGTACGGCAAAACCGCAGGTATGTCTGATGCAATAAAATTCTCACCCTCGCCTGCTCCGATTATAAGCGGACTACGGTTACGGACTGCAATCAGCTTGTCGGGTTCGTTCTCACATATTACGCCCAATGCGTAACTGCCGTCAAGGTGTGAAACCGCTTTTTTAACAGCACAAAAAACATCACCGTCGTAATACATATCAATAAGATGCGGTATTACTTCGGTATCCGTTTCTGATTTGAATGTATATCCTTTACTTTTAAGCATCACACGCAGTTCTTCATAGTTTTCGATTATTCCGTTATGGACAACTGCAATTTTTCCGTCCTCTGATGTGTGTGGATGCGAATTTATATCGCTCGGCACACCGTGTGTCGCCCATCGCGTGTGACCAATGCCTGTATTACCCTCGACGGACGTTTCCAAAAGCATCGCCTTAAGATTTTTCAGTCTGCCTTTTTCTTTTACTGTTTTTATCTTGCTTCCGGTAAAAACAGCTACACCTGCCGAGTCATATCCTCTGTATTCAAGGCTTTTAAGCCCCTTCATTAAAATTTCTGTTGCGTTTTTATTTCCTGTATATCCAACTATTCCGCACATATTTACAAATCCTTTCAATATATATTATATGTACCATAAAGGACCAGTAAACAAAGAGCCGAACTATCGTAAACCGGCTCTTTTTAAGGTCCGTTTATGATATCGTTTAAGCATATATGAACCGTTGTTCGCAAATTACTCTGCGTTTTTAAATTCATACGTAACAGTGGTGCTTTGCCACCGTGAGGTACCCGCCGAATTTTCGAATTTCCTCAACCTCGTCAACCGCCACACTCTATTGCGGTTCTGGCGCTTTTATGTTTGTATCAGGTATACCTATACTCCTTTCTTCCAATATTTTGAGTGTATTCATCTGATGTTAATATTATACACCAAAATCAATATTTTGTCAACCTTGCAGGCAAAAAAAGAACAGCTACATATGTAGCTGTTCCCGAAAAATCATATTTGATTATTTTGCCTGATATCTGTCACAAGCAGCCTGAACGATTTCTGTTGCTCTCTTAGCACCAAGCTTGTTAACCTGCTTAACGTAAGCATCCCATTCGTCGAATGACTTCTCGCCTGTTATGAACTTAACTCTCTCTGCTGCAACATACTCATTAATGTCGAACATAAGCTCTGTATGCTCAATATTCTCATCGCCTGTCATTGAGTAGTTCGGGAGACGATACTTCGCAACTGTATCATAGTCTGCAATCCATGCATCCAATGTATCCTGCTGATTCGGCTTGCCATAGAACTGGTCGATGTAGCCCTTATCCTGAACGAACGGACCAGCTGTCGATGAACGGATGTAGTATGTCATAGCTGATGCCTGTGTCCAGCCATCCGGGTTCTTGTTGATGAGATCTGTGAAGATGCACTCACCGTCAATTACCTCGTAGCTTACGCCCTCGATACCGAAGTTGTAAAGAAGTCTACCTTCCTCACTGTAACCATAGTCAAGGAATCTTACAGCTGCTACAGGATCCTTACATGATGATGTGATTGCAACTGAACCGTATCCCGGATAGTTTGTGTCAAGACCGTGATATGTGTTCTTGCCACCTTCTTTGTTAGCTGTGTATGTGAAACCAACCATATCGAAAGCTTCGCCTGTTGCTGCCTTTGTGTCAAGCCATGAACCAAGACCGCCACCACCTGATGTGAATGTCATACCTGTTTCATCGTTAAGAACCTGAGCCTTGATTGTTGCATCGTCAACTGATACGAAGTTCTTGTCAAGCAAGCCTTCATTGTACCATTTGTTCAATGTTTCCAAAGCAAACTTATAGTTCTTGCTTGTCGGGCCGTATACAACCTTCTGCTTACCGTTGTAATAGAAACTATCTGATGTACTGAAGTTACCCATGAATGATGTGATACCACCAGCTGTCAAGCTCAACGGCTTCTTAACACCCTGCTCTTTGTAAGCCTTAAGGATTTCTTCGATGTCAGCTACAGTCTTCGGAGCTTCAAGACCGGCTTCCTTCGCCCAGTCACGTCTGTAAACCGGACCTGTTGAGATAAGAAGTCTCTTATCGCCACGGATGAACGGGAAACAATAATATGTACCGTCATCTGTCTTTATCATCTTGTCGATCTCCGGATTCTCTTCAAGATACTTCTTGAAGTTCGGAGCATGCTCTTCAATCAAATCGTTAAGCGGGATAATAAGTCCTTCTTCGATGTTCTTTTTCGGACCACCGTTGAATCCTGCCCAACCATACTCAACCATATCCGGCAATTCTTTTGATGCGATACGGTTCTTGAGGTCTTCCTCACCTGCTGTACCCGGATCAATCCACTCGATCTCTACGCCTGTTCTCTTTGAAAGTTCCTTAGCGAACTCAGTATCACCAGGGTTACTTGCAACGAGTGACATATTAGCATTCATTGCCAACCAGTATGTCATCTTCGGGGCATTCTCCATCGGATATCCCTTGAAGTCTGTTGTTGATGCTGTATCGCCGTTGCCGCCGTTGCCGCCACAACCGCTAAGAAGCATCATTCCTGCGCACAAAAGTGCAAAAATTCTTTTCTTCATTTTTTTGTCTCCTTTTTTAGGTTTTAATTTATATTTTTACAAAATGCCAAGCTCCGGCATTTTGTGAAAATCAATTTACCACAATGCGTAACCGTTAACCTTTCGGCTTATCCAGTTAGCACCCTGAACGAATGCAAGGTTTACGAGTGTGTTGAACAAACCGATTGCTGCTGAATAGCTGTATCGGCTCTGCTTGATACCTACTTCATAGTTGTAGGTTGAAAGTACGTCTGATACTTCACTTGTAGCATCGTTACCCAACAACAATATCTTCTCGTATCCTACGCTCAAGATAGAACCCATTCGCATGATAAGCATAATAATGATTGTCGGCAGGATACTCGGGAGTGTGATGCTGATAACCTTTTTCCACTTGCCTGCACCGTCAACCTCTGCTGCTTCATAAAGCGACTGGTCTATACCTGTAAGAGCTGCAAGGTATATGATTGAACCCCAACCACATTCCTGCCAGATGTTTGATATAACGTATATCGGCAAGAAGTTCTCTTTGTAGTTAAGCATATTACCGTCAGCACCTGTGATTGCGTTTACAAATGCACCGATAATACCTGTTTCATTTGTGAACAACTTTACGATTGAACAAGCAACAACCAGTGAAACAAAGTGCGGTATATATGTACAGTTCTGGATTACCTTACCAAGTCTTGCACTCTTAAGCTCATTCAGGAGAAGTGCAAGAACTATAGGTGCGACAGATAGAGATGCGTGACCTCGGAAAAGCCGT
>JAFODX010000022.1 GCA_017380475.1 Clostridia bacterium | reverse complement strand
GGACAACGCCGAAAGACGTGAAGCTTATGCGTGTGATATTACCTACGGTACAAACAACGAGCTTGGTTTTGACTATCTTCGTGACAATATGGTTGTTCACAAGGAAGAAATGGTACAGCGTGGTCACAACTACGCAATTGTCGACGAGGTTGACTCAATCCTTATCGACGAGGCAAGAACTCCGCTTATCATATCCGGTATGGGCGAAAAAGCAAACGACCTTTATAAGGTTGCCGATATGTTTGCAAAACGTCTTAAGAAAATTGTTTTTACCGAGCAGGACAACAAACAGCTTGATACCGACATTGACGCTGACTATATAGTAGACGAAAAAGCAAAAACCGCAACACTTACAGAGCGTGGTGTTAAAAAGGCAGAACAGGCATTCAATGTTGAAAACCTTTCCGACCCTGAAAATATGAAGCTTTTGCATCATATCAATCAGGCATTGCACGCAAACGGTATTATGCACCGTGACCAGCAGTATGTTGTAACCCCCGAAGGCGAGGTTATGATAGTTGACGAGTTTACGGGCAGAATTATGCCGGGCAGACGCTACAGTGACGGTTTGCATCAGGCAATCGAAGCAAAAGAAGGCGTTAAGGTTGAAAACGAGAGCAAAACTCTTGCTACAATAACATTCCAGAATTTCTTCAGACTCTACGGCAAGCTGTCGGGTATGACAGGTACAGCTCTTACCGAGGAAGAAGAATTCCAGCACATTTACAAGCTTGATATAGTTGCCATCCCGACCAATAAACCTGTTATCCGTGATGATATGCATGACAGCGTATATAAAACCGAAGCAGGCAAATATATGGCCGTTATCAAGCAGATAAAAGAATGTAATGACAAGGGACAACCTGTTCTTGTCGGCACGGTAAACGTAGATAAATCAGAAATTTTAAGTAAGCTTCTGAAAAAAGCAGGCATTAAACACAACGTGTTAAACGCAAAATACCACGACAAGGAAGCGGAAATAGTAGCACAGGCAGGTAAAAAGGGTGCAGTTACAATAGCAACCAATATGGCAGGCCGTGGTACAGACATCATGCTCGGCGGTAACGCAGAGTACCTCGCAAAACACGAAATGACCAAACAGGGCTTTACAGATGAGCTAATCGCAGAAGCAACCGGCTTTGGTGAAACAGATGACGAAGAAATCTTAAACGCACGCCGTGTATTTGCCGAACTCAATGAAAAGTTCAAGAAGGAAATACAGCCGGAGCGTGATGAGGTTCTTGCACTCGGCGGTCTGTTTATAATAGGTACAGAACGTCACGAGTCAAGACGTATAGATAACCAGCTCCGAGGCCGTTCAGGACGTCAGGGCGACCCCGGTGCATCAAAGTTCTTCCTCTCACTTGACGATGACCTTATGCGTATTTTCGGCAGTGAGCGTGTCAAGAATATGGTAAACGCACTCGGTCTTGAAGAGGACCAGCCAATTGAGGCAAAGATGCTTTCAAACGCAATCGAGAACGCACAAAAGAACCTTGAAAGCCGTAACTTCGATTCACGTAAGCATGTGCTTCAGTATGACGAGGTTATGAACGAGCAGAGAAAGATTATCTACTCACAGCGTCAGAAGGTGCTTGACGGTGACGATTTATCAGATACAATCAAGGGTATGATTGAGCAGATTATCGACAGTGCAATTGATGATTACATCGGCATATCAGAAATCCCCGAAGAATGGAACCTGCGTGCACTTACAGAGTTTGCTAACTCAACACTTCGTGCAAACGGCACATTCTCTGTTTCTGAAAGCGATTTTGATACCATCACCCGTGCAGATATACACGACGAACTGTTAAAGATAGCACTTGACAAATACAACGAACAGTGCGAGATTTTCGGTGAGCAGATGGCAGAACTTGAAAGAGTGCTTATGCTTCGTGTTGTTGACACACTCTGGATGGACCACCTCGATGAGATGGAACAGATTAAGCGTGAAATAGGCTTGCGTGCATACGGTCAGCACGACCCGGTTGTTGAATACCGTTCAGTTGCATCAGATCTTTACGAGGGACTTTTAGAGTCAATCAAGCGTGACACAGTTAAATATGTATTAAGTGCACAGCCGAGAATCAGAATAGAACGCGAACAGGTTGCAAAGCCAATGGATACAGGCGGTGACGGAACACTTAAGGCACAGCCCAAGCGTGCAGATAAAAAAGTCGGCAGAAACGACCCCTGCCCCTGCGGTAGCGGTAAAAAATACAAGCACTGCTGCGGCAGATAATTTATGACAAATAATTTTAAGGATGTGATAAAATGTTAGAGTACGATGAGTACAGACTTGCCCTCATAGGCATGGAAAAAAGCATTAACGATTTGAGGGATTCACTTTGACATCGCCAAGCTTACTTCAGAAATAGAACAGCTTGACGCAGAATGTGCCGCACCCGATTTCTGGGACGATATGGCAAATTCACAAAAGGTTTTACAGAAAGCAAAGAACCTCAAGGATAAGCTTGCGGCTTTTGAAGAAATAGAGTCTTCACAGGCAGATACGCTTATAATGATAGAAATGGCAGAGGAAGAAAATGATGCATCTCTTGCTGACGAGGTTGCAAAAACAGTTGAAGAACTTAATGCAAAGATTGACAAGATGCGTCTCGAAACACTTTTAAGCGGTAAATACGACAGTTCGAATGCAATCCTGAACTTCCACGCAGGTGCGGGCGGTACAGAAGCGCAGGACTGGTGTGAGATGCTTATAAGAATGTATCAGATGTGGGCACAGAAGAACGGCTATACTGCTGAAATTATGGACTCACTCCCCGGCGATGAAGCAGGTATAAAGAGCTGTACAATGGAAATATCAGGACTAAACGCCTACGGTTACTTAAAGGCCGAAAAAGGCATACACCGTCTTGTAAGAATTTCACCGTTCAACTCACAGGGTAAGCGAATGACGTCTTTCTCATCAGTTGAGGTTATGCCGGAGCTTGATGATAATATAGACATCGACATCCGTCCCGAGGACGTTAAGATGGACGTGTTCCGTGCATCAGGTGCAGGCGGACAGCATATAAACAAGACATCATCTGCTGTAAGACTTACACACGTTCCGACAGGTATCGTTGCATCATGTCAGACACAACGTTCACAGTTGCAGAACCGTGAATATGCAATGAAGATGTTAAAAGCAAAGCTTGTAGAAATTGCAGAACAGCAACAGAAAGAAAAGATTTCCGAAATCCAGGGCGTGCAGACGGAAAACGGCTGGGGTAACCAGATTCGTTCATACGTATTCCAGCCATATACAATGGTTAAGGATTTAAGAACAGGCTTTGAAATGGGTAACATTCAGGCAGTAATGGACGGCGAGCTTAACGGATTTATCAATGCATACCTCACCGCATCAAACCTTGGAACACTTAAAAAATAAGATTTTTAATACCAAACAATTTGCATAAAATTGTTTGGTATTTTTTGTGCATTTCAGAGTAAATACAATTTTTTAAAAAATCTTCTTGACTTTACTAAAACGGTTTAGTATAATTATCTTACGACGTTACTAAAACGTATTAGTTATTTAAAGGAGGATTTTTTATGGCAAGATCAGGAGGACCGGGTTCTTTTGTATTCGGTGAAGAAGAGAAAAAAGAAGTATTAGACGTATTGGAAGGACGTTATTTGTTCCGTTACGGTGCAGCAGACACTGAAGGCTACACTCACAAGGTTGTAGACTTTGAGGACGAACTTAAGAAAACTATGGGTGCAAAATACGCAGTTGCTACAACAAGCGGTACTTGCTCACTTTTGGCATCACTCGCAGCTTTAGGTATCGGTGCAGGTGATGAGGTTATCGTTCCGGGTTACACATTTATCGCATCTATTTCTACAATTATGCTTTCAGGCGCAATCCCTGTATTGGCTGAAATCGACGAATCACTTACAATTGATGTAACAAAAATTGAGGAGCTTATAACTCCCAAGACAAAGGCAATTATGCCCGTACATATGCTTGGCAACCCGTGTAAGCTTGATAAGATTATGGAAATCGCAAAGAAGCACAACTTATATGTAAT
>JAFODX010000021.1 GCA_017380475.1 Clostridia bacterium | reverse complement strand
GCTGAAGCTTGAAACGTTTCTGATAGAGATTATAAGAACGAATGTGATGCAGGAAAGCGGACATAAATACGACAGCTCCGACCCGAAAACGTACGAGATTTATACATATGTAAAAAAGAACTATAAAGAGAAAATCAGCCTCAACGAGCTGTGCTTCCTCTACGGAACAAACAAGTCCACGCTCTGCCGTTCGTTCAGGGAAATCTACGGAAAAACAGTCGTGGAATACATAACTGAGCTCAAGGTCCGTGAGGCAAAACGCCTGATGCGTGAGGGAACGCAGAATATGACCGAGATAGCCACCATGCTTGGGTTTTCGTCCGTGCACTATTTCAGCCGTATTTTCAAAAAGGAAACCGGTATCTCACCAACGGAGTACATCAAGACAGTTAAGTCGAAGTTAGAAGAGTAAAAAAGTTGTTGTAATTGCAACAGCTTTTTTGCTGGAATTTATATGTTTTCTATTGCAAAAAAGGGCAGGATGGTGTAAAATATAAATATAAATTTTTCGGAGAGAATTATGGTAGAGAAAAATAAGCATTATAATATAGAAATAACAGATGTTTCCTCTGACGGAAACGGTGTGGGACAGATAGACGGGTTTACGGTTTTTGTGCCGATGACGGTCACGGGCGATGTGGTTGAAATCGTTGTAGTTAAGGTGCTTTCGCGTTATGCAATCGGCAGAATGTTAAATATAATCACACCGTCACCGATGCGAAAAACCCCCGATTGTCCCGTTTTTAAGCGTTGCGGAGGCTGTCATCTTCAGCATATAAAGTACGAAAATCAGCTTGAGATAAAGCGTAGTTTTATCGAGGCGGCAATGCAGAGAATCGGCGGTTTTGACGGGTTTAAGTGTGACGAAATTATCGGAATGGAGAAACCCGAACGCTACAGAAACAAGTGCATTTTCCCGATTGGAACGGACAAATCGGGCGAAACAGTAAGCGGATTTTATGCAAAGCGTTCGCACGAGATAATCCCTGTTGATGACTGTATGGCAGGATTGGAGATCAACGGAAAAATAGTCAATGCCGTAAAGGAATATATGGCGGAAGTTAACATAAAACCGTATGACGAGACAAGGCACAAAGGTCTTGTAAGGCGTGTTTTTGTCCGTGACGGACGAAACAGCGGGGAGATTATGGTGGTTGTGTCGGTAAATGGCAAGAACATCCCAAAACGTGAAGTTCTGATTAAAAAGCTTCGTGAGGTTTCGGAAAACATCGTGTCAATTTTCATCAACGTGAACGAAAAAAGGACAAACAACGTGCTTGGCGAGGAGAATAAGCTCATTTTCGGTAAACCCGAAATTGAGGACACACTTTGCGGTATAAATTTCAGAATTTCACCGCACAGCTTTTATCAGATAAATCCCGTTATGACCGAAAAGCTTTACGACAAAGCACTTGAATATGCCGAGATTACGGAAAACGACAAGGTTCTTGACGTGTACTGCGGTATCGGTACAATTTCGCTTGCCGCATCAAAAACGGCAAAGCACGTTACGGGAATTGAGATTGTCGAGCAGGCGGTACGTGATGCGAAAAAGAACGCAGAAAACAACGGCATAAAAAACACCGAGTTTTTTGCCGACAGTGCGGAAAACGCCGTGCCAAAGCTCATAGAAAGCGGTATGCGTCCTGACGTGGTTATCATTGACCCACCCCGAAAGGGCAGTGACGAAGCGACATTAAAGGCAATCGCAAGTGCCGAACCAAAACGTATAGTTTACGTTTCGTGCAACGCATCAACGCTCGCACGTGATGCGAAGTTTTTAGCGGAACTCGGCTATGTCCCGACAAAGTGCACCGGCGTGGATATGTTCCCGCATACTTCCCATATAGAGGTCGTAAGTTGTTTCGAACAACTGAAATAAAAATATTTATAGTGCATAATAATAACTGAGGTGAAAAAATGAAAACAATAGTAATATACAAAACAAAATACGGTTCGACGAAGGCGTATGCTGAATGGATAGCGGAGGCATTGGGTTGTGACGTGGTCGATGCAAAGACCGTGAGCATATCAGACCTTGCCGAGTACGACACAATCGTTTATGGCGGCGGTCTGTATTCGGAAGTTATAAATGGCATAACGCTCATAACAAAGAATGCCGATAAGCTTCGTGATAAAAAAATAGCCGTATTCACAACGGGTATCACGCCTCAGGACTGTCGTGCATATTACGATACATACGTTATCGAAAAGAACTTTAAAAAAGGTGTGCCGGAGAATGTCAGGATTTTCAACTACCCGGGCAAAATGATACTTGAGGAGCTTTCTGCAGTGCACAGGGCAGCACTAAAGACACTTAAAAAGATAATGATGAGCAAGGAGAATCCGACCGAAATGGAAAAAATGCTCGTTGAGCTTTGTGATGCGAATGGGGATTTCTCAGACAAGACACTTATTTCTGATTTGGTGGAATACGTAACGGAAGGAAAGTAAAACGTGAAAAGACGAAAAACAAGCTACAAAGCACCGATAGTAACAAAAGAATTTGACTGGATTACGTTTGTTTTGTCCATTGCACTTGCTGTAATCGGAATAGTAATCATATATTCCGCAACACGTACAACAGGCTCTGACACAAACGTAATCGTGCAGTCTGCGGCAATGGCGATAGGTCTCGGACTTATGCTGTTTCTGTGCTTTTTTGACTATGAGCAGTTCGCAAACGCGGTTAAATATATCTATATATTTGCCGTGGCAATCCTCATAATCGTTCTTGTGTTCGGAACGTCAGGCGACTGGGGTGCAAAGAGCTGGATACGATTCGGTGCGGTCGGCATACAGCCTGCCGAGCTTGCAAAAATCTGTTTTATACTGACGTTCTCATACCATCTCACAAAGGTTGAGAACAAAATAAACGACATACGTGTAATTCTCGGACTTATCCTGCATCTTGGTGTGCTTTTGTTGCTCATTATGATGGAGCCTGACCTTGGCAGTT
>JAFODX010000227.1 GCA_017380475.1 Clostridia bacterium | reverse complement strand
TTTGTCCATGCAAGTGCTTTCTGATATTCTTCCTCGTTATAGATACCCTCTTCCATACGGCGTAGAATCTCAACCTCGTCAACTGACTCAACTCTCATACCGAGATATGACTCGATGAAATCCTGGTCGATGATTGAGCCTGCAATACCCATACACTGTGAACCAATCTGGAGATATGACTTACCTCTCATTGTAGCAACAGCAACAGCCGCACGACCGAAGCGGAGAAGCTTCTCCTTAACATCCTCGGGGATTTCTGCTACCTGGTCACGGTCCTGAACCTCGTGGCCGTAGATACCGAATGCAGGAAGACCGTTCTGTGCATGACCTGCCAAAACTGCTGCAAGATAAACAGCACCGGGTCTCTCTGTACCGTTAAAGCCCCATACGCCCTTGATTGTGTTGGGGTCCATATCCATTGTTTCTGAACCGTAGCACCAGCAGGGAGTAACTGAAAGTGTTATATCAACACCTTCCTTTTTGAACTTGTCAGCACAAGCTGCAGCTTCGGGAACACGTCCGATACTCTTATCTGCGATAACAACCTTTACGGGTTCGCCGTTTGAGTACTGAAGATTATCCTCGAAAAGTTTCTTTGCCGCAAGGGCAAGTGTCATTGTCTGGTCCTCAAGACTCTCACGGAGCTTCATAGGACCACGGCGACCGTCTATAATCGGGCGGATGCCGATAACGGGGTAATCGCCGACATATCTGTTTTTAGCCATAATAAAATTCCTCCTCAAATTATTTATAATATAATTATATACTTGAAATTTTTATATTACTTGTGTTATAATAGAAAAAAGTATAATAATATTCAGATTTGGTGATATATATGAGTTATAATGAACTATTGCAAAGGGGAACGATGGATTTCCCGATAGAGCTATATGAGATAGACGAGCATCATCCAAGGTATGAAATGGTTTCGCACTGGCATACCGAGCTTGAAATGATACATATACTTAACGGTGAAATGAATGTGCGTCTTAATAACAGTACCTATACTGCAAAACAAAACGATATTCTTTTTGTAAACCCTGAAATCATCCATGCTGCAACACCGGATGACTGCAGATACGAATGTATTGTTTTTGATATATCGTATCTTTCTTCTGCATTTGAGGGAAGCAGATATTTCTTTGAGGGGTTATTGGATAACGAATATCTTATAAATGAATATATTCCGTTTGACAACTCGGAAATTCATAATCTTGTCAGGAACGTTTTTAATTTAATGAAAAATAAGTCGTCGGGTTATAAATTCAAGGTAATAGGTGAGATGTATAAGATGTTCGGCGAGATAATAGATTCGCATCTGTATTCGAATATAACGGGTGTAACGGAGCTTGGTGCAGACAAAAATATGCACAAGCTCAAAAACGTGCTTGTGTTTATGCGAGATAATTACGATAAACCGATATCGCTTTCGGATATGGCGGATGCAGCGGATATGTCATCAAAATATTTCTGTTATTTCTTTAAGGAAATGACACGTAAATCACCCGTGGAATATCTGAACACTTACAGAGTCGAAAAAGCGGCACGAAAGCTTATAACAAGCGATATAAGTGTTACAGATGTGGCGTTTGCGTGCGGTTTCAATGATTTGAGCTATTTCATAAAGACATTTAAGGCATATAAAGGCGTCACACCGGCAAGATTCCGTCGCGGAGAGTGATTGTATAAATATTACAAAATCCTCCTTTATATTAGTATAAAATGACGAATAAAATATTGTTTACAGCAAAATATTTGTGGTAAATATATAGTATATTATGAGAGCTGCAGAGCTCTTCAAAGGAGGATGAAAGATATGGACAGCATAAGAAATATTGTCGTAATGGGACACGGAAAGTGCGGTAAAACAACATTGACAGAGGCAATGCTATTTAACGCAGGCGAGGTTAAGAGACTGGGTTCAGTTGCAGACGGAACTACCGTATCTGATTATGACAGTGAAGAAATCAAGAGACAGTGTTCGATAAATACAACACTTCAGACATTCAACTGGAAAGATTTGAAGTATAATGTAATAGATACTCCGGGATTTTTTGATTATGCAGGCGATGTAAAAGCCGGTGCAAGGGCTGCTGATTCGGCTTTGGTTGTATTGAGCGGCAGAAGCGGAGTTTCAGTTGGTACAGAGCAGGTTTACGGATATGCAAAAACAAAGGATATTCCGATAATGTTCTTTGTAAACAAGATTGACGATAACCGTGCAAGCTATGAGAAAACTCTTGAAGAAATGAAAGAGAAATTCGGCAAAGCAGTAACACCGTTCGTATATCCTATAAGAGAGGGCGATGAGTTCAAGGGCTTTGTAGATATAGTTGATATGACAGCGCGCCGTTACGAGGGCACAGAGAGAGTAGATATTCCTGTTCCCGAGGGTATGGCAGATATAGTAGCACCGTTACGTGATATGATAATGGAAGCTATTGCAAGCACTGATGAAGAGTTGATGGTTAAATACTTCAATGAAGAGGAATTTACATTTGACGAAATCAAGCAGGCTATCCGTAAGGGTGTAAAGGACGGTACAATTTATCCTGTTTACTGCGGAAGCGGTCAGGATAATATCGGTATACGTTCACTTATGGACGGTATCGGCAAGTATCTGCCTGCACCGTCAGAAATCAAGGAAGTCGGCAGAAAGGCTGACACAGCAGAGCCGGTAGAACTTGTTCAGACAGAAGCAGAAACATCATCAGCAGTTGTATTTAAAACAATTGCAGACCCGTATGTTGGTAAGATGTCACTCTTCAGAGTATATTCAGGCGAAATCAAGTCAGACGCAACATATTTCAACCCGAACAAGGGAGAGACCGAAAAGATTGGTAAGCTGTTCTCACTTTGCGGTAAGAAACAGACAGAAATCAAGTCAGTTAAAGCCGGTGATATAGGCTGTGTGGCAAAACTTGAATTTACAGCAACGGGTGATACACTTTGTGATAAGAACAAGAATATTATTCTTACAGGTATTGAGTTCCCGCCGCCGGTACTTTCAATGGCAGTAATGCCTGAGGCAAAGGGTGATGAGGAAAAGATAGTAAGCGGTCTTACAAAGCTTATGGATGAAGACCCGACATTTACTGTTACAAACAATCCTGAAACAAAGCAGACACTTATAAACGGTCAGGGTGAACAGCACATCGACGTTATCGTAAGCAAGCTCAAGAACAAGTATGGTGTAAATGTTATACTGGAAGAGCCTGTAACACCGTACAGAGAAACAATCACAAAGACAGCAACTGTTGAAGGTAAGCACAAGAAACAGTCAGGCGGTCACGGTCAGTACGGACACGTTAAAATTGAGTTTTCACCTGGTCTTACAGAAGAGCTTATATTTGAAGAAAAGGTATTCGGCGGAAGTGTTCCGAAGAACTATTTCCCGGCTATCGAAAAAGGATTGCTTGACAGTGCACAGAAGGGTGTGCTTGCAGGATATCCGGTTGTTAATCTTAAGGCAGTATTGCTTGACGGTTCATACCATCCGGTAGACTCATCAGAAATGGCATTTAAAACTGCGGCATCAATTGCATATAAGGAAGGCTTAAAGCAGGCAGGTCCTGTAATATTAGAGCCTATAGGCTATCTTAAGAGCTATGTACCCGAGAGTATAATGGGTGACGTTATAGGTGACATCAATAAGCGTCGCGGCAGAATTATGGGTATGGGTGAGAGTGACAGACCGGGACTTAACCTTGTAGAAGCTGAAGTTCCGATGTCAGAGATGCATAAGTATGCTACAGACCTAAGAGCAATGAGCGGCGGCAGAGGTACTTTCACATTCGAGTTCGTGAGATATGAAAGAGCACCAATGGAGGTTGCCAATAAGATTATTGCATCATCAAACATATAACAAAAAAATAATCGGCGGTTTTTACCGCCGATTATTTTTTTGGTTTGATTATAGCTGTTATAACGAGAATTATAACTCCACTTCCTTTTCAGAGCCCTCGACGTCATATTTAATATAATCTGCTCTGTTGTTACACACAGAGTCAACTGTTTCGGCTTCAATTTCCACAGTTTTTTTAGAGTTAAGCGAAAAGGGGTTAGCGTTTCTGTTGCCGCTTGAAGAAACAACTATTGATACAACACAAGAGTATTATGATGCTTATAAAACAATGCATGATAGCTTTATGAGTGAATTGCCACTCGATTTTGGTTCTATCGCAGTTGTTC
>JAFODX010000226.1 GCA_017380475.1 Clostridia bacterium | reverse complement strand
GTGGAAACTGTCACCTACGATACTTTTGAAAATCTTACAGAAATTACTTTTTCCGTACCCTGTGGCAATTGCCGCATCTTCAATGGTGATAGGCTTTGTATAGTCGTGATAGATAAGTTCAAGCGCTTTTTCTATATTGGCAACCATCCTAAGATCACGCTTTTCAACCTGTTCGCTCTCAGACAGCTCGGTAAGCTCGTCAACTAAAAAAGCAAATATTTTATAAAGATTACCTGTGATTATAAGATTGCTGTTTCTAGTCGGATTCTGATAAAGTTCAACGGTTTCATCCAACAGCTCACGGAGTTTTATATTTGTTTGCGTAGGTTCATTAAGAGACAGTACATTTGTAGAAAATACAGATTTTGTAAAAGCACCAAAATGCTCACGTAAGAATGTTGCACCGACAATTGTCGTAAGAACCAGACATTCCTCATCGTTACAGTCAGGAACTTCGTGACTTGTCATAGGACTTATAAGAGATAGCTCGCCCTCATTAACGTGATACTTTTTCTTATTTATTATAATATCGAAACTGCCTTTGATGCAGTAATTAAATTCAATATCTGCGTGTCTGTGTTCCGAAAACACACCGAATTCTGAAAGTATGAGTTCATACGGTCTGCCGTCCGTGAGAATTTTTTGGTAAAGCATACTGATTCTCCTTTTACACATAAACCTGTCAGTTACATTTCAAAGTATACTACAGAACTTTTAATATGTCAATACTTTGTGAATTTTTGGGTATTTTTTGAGAAATAACGTGGTTGCATTTCTTGGAAAAACGTAGTACAATGATAATAACAGACCATAAAGGAGATTAAAATTATGTACAGAATAGGACAAGAAGAAATTGATGCAGTAGCAAAAGTTATCCGTACAAAGGACTTTTTCAAAATCAATAACAGCCTGCACGAAGCAGAGAATGCTGAAGAAGATATGAAGAAACTCTTCAATGTAAAGCACGCAATTATGATGACAAGCGGTCACGGTGCTTTGACATCTGCACTTATTGCAATGGGTGTCGGACCGGGAGATGAGGTAATCGTTCCTGCATATACATATATAGCAACAGCAATGGCGGTTGTAGCTGCAGGTGCTATGCCGGTTATAGCAGAAGCTGACGAAACACTTACAATCTCACCTGAGGATGTAGAAAAGAAGATAACAAAGAACACAAAGGCAATTGTTCCTGTTCATATTCAGGGCTTCCCCTGTAATATGGATGCGATTATGGAAATTGCAAAGAAGCACAACCTCATGGTTCTTGAGGATGCATGTCAGGCAGACGGCGGTATGTTCCGCGGCAAGCGTCTTGGTACAATCGGTGATGCAGGTGCATTGAGCTTCAACTATTACAAGATAGTTTCAGCAGGTGAGGGTGGTGCATTGCTCACTAATGACAAGACCATCTTCGACCGTGCACTTATTTACCATGACAGTAGTGCGGTAGCATACTTCGGCGACCAGTTAAGCGATGTTGATTCGATGCTTTTCTGCGGTAACGAATACCGTGCAAATGAGATTCTTTCAGCTATTATGCGTGAGCAGTTCAAGCGTATGGACGGAATCTTAAAAGACTTAAGAGCAAACAAGAAGTATCTTATGGACGCATTGGCAGACGTTTGTGAATTTGCACCGTCAAACGACATTGAGGGTGATTGCGGTACAACTCTTCCGATAAGTTTTGAATCGTACGAATCAGCGTGTGCATTTGCAGCAGCAGAGGGCATAAACGGTTCAGTTCCGTATGATACAGGTAAGCACGTTTATAAGAACTGGACACCGATTATGACAAAGACAGGTGCATTGAACCCGTTAATGGACCCGTTCAAGATGGAAGCAAACAAGGATATCGTTCCTGATTATTCAGAAGATATGTGTCCGAAGACTCTTGATATTCTTTCAAAGACAGCTTACATAAACATCAACCCCGACTGGACAAAAGCCGAGCTTGATAAGATGGTTGAAAATGTTAAAAAGGCTCTGAATAAATAAGCAATAAAAAAAATCTCCGTCAGGAGATTTTTTTTATTGCTTACTTTTCGGTAAGGGTATTGTTATTGTAACATCTGTTCCCTTGTTAAGCTCACTCGTAATCATAATCTTGCCGTGGAACGACGATTCTATGGTCTGCTTTGCAATCGCAAGACCAAGTCCTGTTCCGCCCTTGTCACGTGAGCGTGCTTTGTCAACTCTGAAGAATCGGTCAAAGATATTGGGTAACTGTTCCTTTGAAATACCTATACCCGTATCTGATACCTTGATAATTATATCATTATACATTGTACGGGAGAAAACCTGTATTTTTCCGCCCGTAGGGGTATATTTAAGTGCGTTTGAAATTATATTTGTAAGCACACGCTCAAGACCGCCACGGTCACCCTTGATTTTGGGTACATCGTTTATCGGCGTGTATATAAGCTCCTGCTCTTTCTTCTTTGCCGTAAGCGACAGTCTTTCTACAAGACCTTCAATTTCGGCTCTTATATCAATTTCCTCTGACGGCTTTTTGTAGTTTGTATTCTCGTCAAGACTTGACAGTGTCAGAAGGTCGGAAATAATGCGTGCCATACGGTCGGTTTCCGATGAGATTGTGTCAAGGAAACGTGTACGCAGTTCCGGCTCGGCGTCGGGCGTATCTGCCAGAATATCCGAATAGGATTTAATAACCGTAAGCGGTGTACGCAACTCGTGCGACACGTTTGCTACGAAATCAAGCCGTGAGCGTTCAAGCTTTTCGTGCTTTGTTATATCGTGGATAATAACGATAACTCCGCCCTCACCTGCAGATTGTGGGATTGGTGCGAAACTCAGCTGTAATGTATGCTCGCCGATAGTTACCTGACGCTCGGTAGCGTCCTCTGACGGCATATACTGCAGACTCTCAATTGTTATATCCGCATTGATTTCCTTGAAGAATTTATTGAAAGTAATATCGTCAACAAACTTTCTGTTCAGAAGTCTCATTGCTTCGGGGTTTATGTGGCTCAGGTTACCGTTTGTATCAAAAGCCATAACGCCGTCGCTCATATTCTGCAGAATAGTTTCAGTTTTGGTCTTTTCTGAAATTGCTTTTTCAGAACTCTCACGTGTGGATTCGGACAGATATATCAGTGCATTTGTAAGCTCTGATATCTCATCACTGCCACGTGCGGGAGAGAGTGCGGAGGAATCTCCGTCGGCAAGCTTTTTCGCCTGCGTTGCAAGGTTTTTCATTGGTGCTGTAACACTCTTTGAGAAGAACAGTGCGATTACGAACATCAATATTGCCGAAGCAGGAACAAGAATCGCAAACAGACTCACAATTCTGCGTACCAGCTCATTCTGCTGTGTCATAGGGTCACGGATGTATATAACAAAACGCACCTCATTGTTATCCTTTAACGGGATTGCATACTCTATGGTTTTAGCGGAGAAATGATTGCTCAGAGCCTCGTTACCCTTAAGAGCCTCTTCCGTAACACGTGAATTTTTATAGAACTCACCGCTATCGTTCTGATACATACAGCTTCCAGATGCGTCAAGGATTGCAAGACGCATTCCCGACGATTCTCTGAAAAGCTTTGTATCAAACATTATATTTTTCAGGTTTTCTGCGTTCACAGGCCCCGGCTCGGAAAGAACGATTGCTTCTTCGCCCTCAGCACCCGGCTGAACAGTAACAGCATTTGCTGTATCGGTGAGCGTTTTCCTCATTTCCTCGTCAAACACTTCCTTGCAGACCGCATCGAACGAAGAATGGTATGTGCTTACCGTACGCAGTGTTATAAACAGTCCGGCACTGATTTCAGCGACCATAATTGCGAACACAAAACCCAGTATTATTTTCAGTCTTATGCCTTTGAACATATGTATATCCTTTAAAGCTTGTTGAAGTAATAGCCGATAGAACGCTTAGTCATAATATACTTCGGCAGGCTCGGGTCATCCTCGATTTTTTCACGCAGACGTCTGATTGTAACATCGACCGTACGCACATCGCCAAGATACTCATAACCCCATACGTTCTCAAGAAGTACCTCACGTGAGAAAATCTTGTCGGGCTCTACTGCCAGGAACTTCAGAAGCTCAAACTCACGCATGGTTATATCTATTATTTTACCGTTCTTCTTTACCTCATAACGGTCAATGTTAATTGTTACATCGCCTGATGTTATGATGTTTGACGGTGTTGCAGACTCTGCTGTCTGGTCTCTCATATCCGCACGGCGTAAAAGTGCCTTTACACGTGCTGAAAGCTCACGTGCAGAATACGGCTTTGTTATGTAGTCGTCTGCACCAAACTCAAGACCGAGAACCTTGTCCACTTCGTCTTCACGTGCAGTAAGCATAATAATCGGCACGTTTGAAGTCTTACGAATCTCTTTGCACACATCCATT
>JAFODX010000225.1 GCA_017380475.1 Clostridia bacterium | reverse complement strand
TGCAAAGCTTGCTGAATATGTACATACAGAGCTTGGACTCGCAAAGAAGTGTGTTATAGTCGGAATGAGCTGTGGCGGAATGCAGGGTATTTACTTTGGTGCGAAGTATCCCGAATATGTATCGTGTATGCATCTTGATGCACCTGTTGTAAATCTGCTGTCATGTCCCGGCGGACTTGGCAAAGCGGGGGATGATATGTTCGCTGAGTTTGAAGAAGCAAAGAAAATGTCAATGACTGACCTTTTAGCATACCGTGACCATCCGCTTGATAACATACCGCAGTTAGTAAAGAATAATATACCCGTAATACTTATCGCAGGCGATTCGGATAAAGTAGTGCCGTATGACGAAAACGGAATATATATTGATAAGGCGTACCGTGAAGCGGGTAACATTATTGAAACAATAATAAAACCCGGCTGTGACCATCATCCGCACTGTCTTGAGGATAACACACCCATAATCGAATTTATTAAAAAACACGATGTTGATTAAGGTGACATAAATACAAAAAACAGTGACTTAAAACCATTGCAAAAAAACTCTCGGAAATGCTATAATCAAAGCATAAATTTCGGGAGGTTTTTTATTATGCATATCACAACACCGCCTATGGGCTGGAATTCATGGAACACCTTCGGTGAGAACCCTGATGAGTCGCTTATTATGGAGATTGCCGATGCGATGGTGGAAAAAGGATATAAGGAAGCAGGTTACGAATATGTCGTAATTGATGATTGCTGGGCGTTAAAGGAACGTGACGGGAATGGGAAGCTTGTTCCCGATCCTCAAAAATTTCCGCACGGAATGAAATATGTGGCGGACTATGTACATAGTAAAGGTTTGAAATTCGGTATGTATACATGTGCGGGTGTAATGACCTGCGCAGGGTATCCCGGAAGCTATGGTCACGAGTATACCGATGCAAAAACATTTGCAGAGTGGGGCGTGGATTTTCTGAAATATGATTATTGCTTTTTTCCGAAAACCGGGAACGGCAAAAATGCATATCTTACAATGAGCCTTGCTTTGCGTGCAACGGGTCGTGACATACTTTTCTCGGCATGTAACTGGGGATGCGAGGAGTCGTGGAAATGGATGCGTTCAGTGGGTGCAAATATGTACCGTTCAACGGGTGATGTGTTTGATACGTTTACATCATTCCGCGATATAGTGTTTGCCCAGAAAGACAATTTTTCAATGTCAGGCCCGGGATGCTACAATGATATTGATATGCTCACTGTGGGAATGTACGGCAAAGGACATGTGGGCATAAAGTCAGGATGTACAGATGATGAATATGTGATGCATTTTGCACTGTGGTGTCTTTTGGGAGCACCGCTTATGATGGGCGGAGATATCCGTAACATCAATGAATTTTCAAGGAACCTGATGCAGAATAAGGAACTCATTGCAATAAATCAGGACAGAGAGTGCAGACCTCCTGTTATATTTGCAGACAGAATATATTTCAAGATTTTAGAGAATAACGAATATGTTATCGGAATGTTTAATTTCAAAGATGACAAGACAAAAATAAATATTGCGTTTAAGGATTTGGGCATTCCGTATGAATCGGGAATGGGACTTTGTTTGCATAATGTAATAACAGGCGAAGAGCTTGGTGTTATGCGTGACTATTATATGGCAACTCTTGAAGGTCACAGTTGCCTGATTCTGAAAGGAAAATTATGTGAGGTGTAAACTGTGTCACATTGCAAAGATTGTAAAAAAGAGTTGCTAAATGACGAGATTGCAATATACAAACGTCTCATAAACCGTGGCGCAGAAGAGTTTATGTGCATAGATTGTCTTGCGAAATATATGGAAGTAGAGCCGGATGATATAAAAGAGAAAATCGTGCATTTCAAGAAAATCGGATGTACATTATTTGGTTGAAAATTCTTCTTGACAATGAAAATAGCGTGTGTTATAATCACGCTATAAAATACTGTGAGGTGCAAGTGTATGGACATCAGAAAATTTATGAAACAGGACGGTGAAAAACCGCTTGACAATATAGTTTCAAACGGAGGCTTTGCAAGCGTTTTCAGAACAATTGCATGTGTGGGTGACAGCCTTGCATCGGGTGAGTTTGATACGCTTATGGAAGGTAAACGTGATTACTTCCACGACTTTGACTATTCTTGGGGACAGTTTATGGCACGTGATACGGGAAGCAAGGTGTATAACCTCTCAAGGGGTGGTATGACCGCAATGGAGTACTACACTTCATTTGCCGGCGAAAAAGGTTTCTGGGATGAGGAATACAAAGCTCAGGCGTATGTAATAGCGCTCGGCGCAAATGACATAACACGTGCACTTGCAGGCGGTACGGGTATGGGTGAGGTTGATGATATTGACAAAGAAACCGATACATTTGCAAGTTATTATGCACGTATAATAAGAAAGTACAAGGAAATAGAGCCAAGAGCCAAATTTTTCGTTGTTACAATGCCTCGTGGACTGCGTGATGATACACTCTCTGACAAACATCGTGAAATTATGTATGCTATGGCAGAAAAGTTTGATAACTGTTACGTGATTGACTTGCGTGAATACGGACCCGAAATTGATGAAGAATACAGAAAGAATTTCTTCATTGCCGGACACCGCACTGCAACGGGTTACAGATTAACAGCACTTATGGTAGAATCATACATAGACTATATTATCCGCAACAACCCTGAAGATTTCAAACAGGTGTCGTTTATCGGAACACCGTACTATTATGAAAAATAACAAAGAGGGCAGATTTTCTGCCCTCTGTTGCTTTTATATAATACCACGTTTTATCTTTGCGTTTATTATTCGGTCTACCGCCGCATTTATCATTTCTTCGGGGATTTCACCGTTTCTTACGGCATTTAAAACTTCGTTATACGCTGTCACAAAGTCGGAAACAATAATCATATCATTTCCTGCGAGTACCGCAGTTTTATATGGCTCTTTGTAGCCTTCAGCTGCTGCCATTGCCATATCGTCGGTTATTATAATGCCGTCGAATGCAAGCTCGTTACGTAACAGGTCGTGAACAGGCTTTGACAGTGATGCGGGTAAATTGGGGTCAACTGCTGTTATGATGTTATGTGAGACCATAACGCTGTCAGCACCAGCGTCTATGCCTGATATAAACGGCAGAAAATCCACATTTCGGAAATGGTCAAGCGGACGGTTGTCAATCGCAATTGTCACGTGGGTGTCAAGGTTATCGCCGTAACCGGGGAAGTGTTTTAGTGACGATGAAATTCCGCACCCGTCCATAACACCAACAACTTGTCTGACATAGTCTGCTGTTTCTTCTGCACCTTTTCCGAAAGTTCTGTCGTATATGAACGTAGTCGTTTTTGTTGAAACATCGGAAACGGGCGAAAGATTCATATTTATGCCCAGATCAAGTAACAATTCGGATTTTTGCTTTTCTTTTTCGAGAACCAGTTCAATTCCGCCCTCGTTATAGTAATACTGCGGACTCTCAAATTTTTCAGGTGCGAGATTGGGATTGCGGCTTACCCGTACAACTGTACCGCCCTCTTCGTCGACCGCTATGTAGGGTTTTACCTGAGTCATATTTTTTAAGTTTTCAATTCTGGTTTTTGCCTCTTCCTTTGTTATCCCGTCAAAATCAACAGCGAACATAATCACTCCGCCGGGTTGCAGGTTTGTTATAATTTCATCTGTTACACTGTCAGACCGTACCATAAACATTTGGCCAACCTTTTCTTCAAGGGTAAGAGACTGTGATGG
>JAFODX010000224.1 GCA_017380475.1 Clostridia bacterium | reverse complement strand
TTCGCACAGTAGCCAATAAAAGCTGCGGTCGAATCACCGTCATAAATTGTTTTGTCAAAATCGTATATATTCAAAATGGTAGTCCTTTCTCAATTGATAAGAGCAACTGCATATGCACTTATACCTTCTTCACGCCCCTCAAAGCCGAGCTTTTCGGTTGTTGTAGCTTTAACATTCACAAAGCTTTTTTCAACACCTAAATCTGATGCCATATTATCACGCATCTGTTCAATATACGGCATAAGTTTGGGTTTCTGTGCCGCAATTGTAATATCAACATTTCCCACAGTGTAACCCGATTCGTGAAGCTTATCAACAACCGTACGCAGTAAAATCCTGCTGTCTATATCCTTAAATTCTGCCGAAGTATCAGGGAAAAGTCTGCCGATATCACCCATTGCCGCAGCACCAAGAAGTGCATCGCAAAGTGCGTGGATTGCAACGTCTGCATCGGAATGTCCCAAAAGCCCTTTTGTGTGCGGCACGTCAACACCGCAGATAATACACTTTCTGCCCTCTGTGAGCTTGTGCACATCATATCCGAACCCAATTCTCATTACATTGTTTCCTTTCTTTTCAAAATCGACTCTGCGACTGCGATATCCTCAGGGGTTGTAATTTTTATATTATCGTAACTGCCCTCTGTAAGATGTACGGTTTTTCCGTAATGCTCAAATATTGAGCAGTCGTCTGTAACAGCGATATTTTCCTTTTTTGCACATTCATGCAGGTCACGGATTTGTGCGGTATTAAACCCTTGCGGTGTCTGAATATGCACAGTCTTTTCACGGTCAACAGTTGATACGATGTTCCCGTTTTTGTCGATGGTTTTGAGTGTGTCCTTGACTTTAACGCCAAGTGCCGCAGACTCAAAATAAATCGTATCAACAATAACCGCTTCGATTTCTTCCTTTGTCACAAGGCATCTCGCACCGTCGTGGATAAGTGAAATATCTCCCGTTGCGAGCATAAGCCCGTTATATACCGAATCACTTCGCTCCCTGCCACCTTCGGCTATTCTTGAAACCTTTTTATATCCGTCACGCCAGATAATCTCACGCATTTTCTGAATATCGTCCGAGGCGGTTACTATTATTATTTCGTCAACGAGCGATGAGCTTTCAAAAACGGCAATCGTTCTTGATATTATTTCTTTGCCTAGAAGCGGAAGAAACACCTTGTTTTTTCCGGCACCCATTCGGGTGCCTTTTCCGCCGGCAACTATAATGGCACTTACCATGTCATACCTCCTAAAAGCTGTAAAATTTTGCAGATTGTGCGGATAACCGAACGCTGTGTATGCTTATACTCAAGTGAGGTTAGCCGTGCAAGATACGGAATTTTTCAGCTTTTTAAAATCAAAAAGGGCAAAACCTTTAGTTTTGCCCTGCTGCTGCCGCTGCACATTCATCCAATATAAGTTCTATATCATTTTCTCCGGCAACCTCGGACATTATAAGCTCGCTCAGAATAATCTGTCTTGCCGAACCGAGAGTTTTACGTTCGCTTGTCGAAAGACCCTTACGCTTTTCACGGCACATAAGCTCTTTTAAAACCCCTGCAACCCTGAAAATGTCACCGGACTTAAGTTTTTCCATATTCTCACGCTGACGTCTGTTCCAGTTAATATCGTCACCCACATCGTAGGCACGGAAAAAGTCAAGCACGCTTTGCGCCTCGGCCTTTGAAATAACGTCACGGATACCTATTTTTTCACAGCCGTCAACCGGTATATCTGAAATCATATTGCCCACAATAAAACAGACAACAAAATATTCACGCTCAACACCGCTGAGCATAATCTTTTTCACATCTTTAATAATTCCGGCACCATGCATAGGATGCACAACTTTATCTCCGATACAATACATGTTATCCGCTCCTTTTGAAGACTGTATATATGTATTATACCATAATTTACATAAAAAGTCAAATGGTTAATTTGAATATTTATCAGAAAAAAACGGACAATTTTATGGGAAAAATACTGTTAAGGAAGATTTTCTCCGAGTCCGTGCATAAAACCGGACAGACTTACGGTCATAATATCACCGCCGACAGGCTCGCCGTTAATGACAATGACATTGGCATAAACAGGCTCGCCGACGTCTACGGGATAGTTTGTCACAACAAATGTATAGCGTGTTCCTGACATTCCGCAGTATGGCATAAGGTCGAGCCCTGATGTTTTCTGAATTATGTTATAGTTTTCGTATACCTTGTCAAAGACGTCAGGAATCCTGACTTGTGCGTGGCTGTCGGAAGATTTTTCAACCTCCCAGCCATACCCTTTGAGAAACTCACGGCATTTGGATTCGTCAGAATCCTCGCCGTAGACGCAGAAAACGCCTGCTGTAACAGCACAAAGCGTAAGAAACAAAACAACAGAAAAACGTCTTTTCATAATATCACCCCGTATTATTTTATTAAAAAAATTTACAGATATTACCTCGGTTACGGCATCAATAACAGCAAATACTAAAGGTGTACAAGAGAAAGAAAAGGAGAAATAATTATGTTTAATAAACTTTCGTTAGGTCTTGTCATAATCGGAGCATTGAACTGGCTTACAATCGGTCTTTTCGGCTTTGATATGGTCGGTGCGCTTTTCGGCGGACAGATGGCTATACTGTCAAGAATAATTTATACGCTTGTAGGTCTTGCAGGCTTGTGGTGTATAACATTTTTCTTCACACATCACGCTGTGCACGAAACAAAGTAAAAAAGGATGTTGCAGCGCAACATCCTTTTTATTTTAGTAATTTTTCTATTGCTATATCAAAAACTTTTGCAAAGGCAACGATTTCGATGTCAGTTACGAATCTTTTCCCGCATTCTATGCGTTGTATTGCATTTTTGTCAATATCAATACCTATAAGTTGCATCTTATCTGCCAACGCTCTTTGTGAGATTTTAAGCTCGGTACGAAGTTTGGCAATATTTTTACCGCAAATATTATTCAATCCGTCCGCAGATTTATTTATAAACATATTTCTTTCCTCTTTTCGACATTTAGTGCTTGTCAACAAAGAAATTATATGTTACAATGTAATAAAATATGACATCTAGTGAATGTCAAAAAGGAGCGTAATATAATGTTTTGTAAAAAATGCGGTAAAGAAATAGAGGATAAGGCAATTTTATGTGTTCACTGTGG
>JAFODX010000223.1 GCA_017380475.1 Clostridia bacterium | reverse complement strand
ATCGGATTGCCGTATGCCATTGTAAATGGTGAGTATGAAGCACTTGATTGTGCTCCGTTTATAGAAAATGAAAGGACATATACTCCGGTAAGGCTGATTGCCGAGAGCCTCGGTGCACGAGTTGACTGGGATGGATCAACACAGAGTGTAATTATTACAAGATAAATTTATGGGTATTGAAAGATGCAATAGTACTCAAAGTGTGACAATTCCAGTGAATAACGTATCTCCAAACCTTGGTGGTTAGAATAACAAAATAGAACTGCGGGAGCAACGCTTCCGCAGTTCTATTTATGCTTTAAAACATTCTTTATCTGATTTTGTTACATATATAAGCCCTCCGACTGATAATATGATTAACAGTGCGGCAACGAGCTGTGAAATGCCGAGTGTATCGGGGATTACATAGAGAATGTATCTTGTATCCCTCATTCCTTCAAGAACGAGTCTGCCTGCGGAATACCACAGAATGTAGCCGAAGAAAATCTGACCGTTCTTTTTCTTTTTGTTTCGCAGAACACAAAGCAGTATAACGCCGACAAGACTCCACATTGATTCATAGAAGAACAGCGGATGTACCGGTGTGTTACCGTTAATTGACATACCGAGCAAAAAGTCTGTCGGTCTTCCGAACACCTCGCAGTTTGTGAAATTACCCCATCTGCCGATTGCCTGACCTAAAAGCAGACCAACGCAGCAAACATCAAAGGTGTTGAAAATATTGAGTTTCTTCTTTTTGCAGTATATAAAAGTAGAAAGTACTGCACCGATTATCGCACCGTATATGGCTATGCCGCCCTCCCAGATACGGAAAATGCCGAGCCAGTCACCGCGGAATTCGTCAAGTGAGAACAGTACGTAGTATATACGTGCACAGATTACGCCCGAAACCATTCCCCAGAGAGCGATGTCAAGGACATTATCTTTTGAAAGACCTCTTTTTTCGCTGTCAAAAGAAACGAGGAATATACCCATTAAAAATCCGAATAGGATTATAAGAGCATACCAGTAAACCTCTTTTGTGCCGACAGTAAAAGCTACGGGTGAAAGATTTAACGAAAAGCCGAGCTTTGGGAATGTTATAATATTAGCCATTGCTATCCCTCTTTTATATATTTTTCATTGTCAGTGATATACGCTTTTTAGCCATATCAACATCAAGAATTTTAACTTCTACAGGGTCGCCTACGGACAAGACCTCTGACGGATGCTTGATATACTTATCGCAAATCTGCGAAATGTGAACAAGTCCGTCCTGGTGAACGCCTATGTCTATAAATGCACCGAAGTCAATAACGTTGCGGACAACGCCTGAGAGAATCATATCCGGCTTTAAGTCCTCCATTGACAGAACATCTTCACGAAGTGTCGGCTTCGGAAGTTCCTCTCTCGGGTCACGTCCCGGCTTTAAGAGTGCGTCGATTATATCATTGAGTGTTATCTCACCAATGCCAAGCTCCTCGGCAAGCTTTTTCTTGCCATAATCTGATGCGCGTCCGTTTAAGTCTGATACTTTGTTCTGTGCCACATTTTCCTTGGCATAACCAAGAACTTTCAAAAGAGCCATTGTGGCTTTGTAGCTTTCAGGGTGAACGGATGTATTGTCAAGGAAATTGTCACCATCTGAGATTCTTAAAAAGCCTGCGCACTGCTCATATGCTTTCTTGCCAAGCTTAGGCACGTTCAAAAGCTCGCTGCGGCTCTTGAACTTGCCGTTCTCCTCACGGTATACGGTGATATTCTTTGCAACAGTTTTATTTACACCCGAAATGTAGCCTAAAAGCGATGGCGATGCAGTGTTAAGGTCAATACCTACACTGTTAACGCAGTCTTCAACAACACCTGTAAGCTCTGTAGAAAGTTTTGTCGGGTTCATATCGTGCTGATACTGTCCCACGCCGATTGATTTTGGGTCAATTTTCACGAGCTCTGCAAGCGGGTCCTGTAAACGGCGTGCAATTGAAACTGCACTTCGTAACGCAACATCGTATTCGGGGAACTCTGCTGCAGCCAGCTCTGATGCACTGTACACACTTGCGCCTGCCTCATTGGTCATAACATAGTATATGCGGCGGTCGATGCCTTTAATGAGTTCTGAAATGAAAATTTCCGATTCTTTTGATGCGGTACCGTTACCGATAGATACTATATCAACATTGTTGCGAAGAAGCATATCGGTAAGAATCTTCTTTGCCTTGTCCTTGTCGTGGTTGGGGAGTGTGCAGTATACAACGCCTGTATCAAGCACTTTTCCCGTTTCGTTTACAACAGCAACTTTACAGCCGGTTCTGTAACCGGGGTCAAAGCCCATAACTGTATTGCCCTTAACAGGCGGTTGCATCAAAAGTCCGTTGAGGTTCTTGCCGAACACTTTTATTGAACTGTCCTCTGCAAGCTCTGTTGCGGAATTTCTGAGTTCAGTTGCAAGTGACGGGGCAATAAGGCGTTTGTACGCATCTGCTGCGGCAAGTTCAACATATTTTGTTGACGGAGCGCTGATTTTCGGAGTGGTTTTACGTATAAGCCATCCCACCATACGTTCCTCGTCAACCTCTATTTTTACTGATAAAAAGCCTTCTTTTTCGCCACGGTTGATTGCAAGGATTCTGTGCGGTGCAAGACCTGCAATCTTCTGGGAGAACTCGTAGTAGTTACTGTAAACACTGTCCTCGTCCTTAGCGTTTTTCGCTGTGATAAAACCATTGTCGTGTGTCAGCTGACGGAGCTTTTTACGGAACTCTGCATTATCGCTTATATCTTCAGCAATTATATCCATTGCACCCAGAAGTGCATCTTCTGCAGTAGCGACACCCTTTTCTTCGTCAACATATTTTTCAGCTTCTGCTTCAGGGTCGAAGTCCTTGTTCTGCTCCATAATCAGTACAGCCAAAGGCTCAAGTCCCTTTTCTTTTGCAACACTTGCACGGGTCTTTCTCTTGGGACGGTACGGACGGTATATATCGTCAAGCTCGGAAACTGTTTTTGCATTTTCTATAGCTTCACGTAACTCGTCTGTGAGCTTACCCTGCTCGTCAATAAGACGGAGTATATCCTCACGTTTTTCTTCAAGCGAACGCAGTGCGAGCAGGCGTTTGTGGAAATCACGAAGCTCTGTATCGTCCATCGCACCGTGTGCTTCTTTTCGGTAACGGGCAATAAAAGGAACTGTGTTTCCGTCGTCGATTAAAGCTATTACATTTTCTGCCTGCCACTGTTTTATGTTGAGTTCTTCACATAAAATTCCGACAAGTTTCTGGTTTTTTTCTTCCATTGTACAAATCCTCCAAAAATCGGGTAACATAAACGATAATTTTGTAACTCGTCTGAAATATTTTTTTGCAAAATGTGTATACAAAACGAAATATTTATGTTATAATTAACACATACACAATATATAGTATATTTTTCTGTAACATAAAACAAGATATGCCATTATTGTGTATGAAAATATTACGGTAATTATACCCTATTTTGTAACATTTTACAAGGGTAATTGCCAAAATATAATAAACTTGAAAAAAACTTGAAAAATTTTAAAAAAACTATTGCGTTTTTCGGAATTTTGGTGTACAATAGTAATTGATGGGAGCAAATGGGAGCGTTTGGGAGTAAAACGGTCTGAAAATGCTTCGGTGGGAGAGCTGTGTTTTGGTTCTCTCAATTATTCGTTACAAAAGATACATCAAACGAAGAAAGGCGGTGATATATATGGTAAGCTTCGTTGATGAATACGAGCGTCAGCTTGATGAACGTGGAAGAATAATTCTTCCGTCAAAGTTACGTGAAGACATCTGCAATACTGTGTATATCACGCAGTCAACATCGGAAGAGTGTCTGCACCTTTACACAGAGGAAGAGTGGGAAAAGGTTGCCGAAAAGGTTAATCAGCTCCCGACAGCGACTGACCGTAATGCGGCGGCGTTTGTAAGACTGTTCTTCGGTAAGGCAACAGCAGTCGTTGTGGACAAGCAGGGCAGAGTGCCTATTTCAAAGCGTCTGCTTGAGTTTGCAGGTCTTACAAAAGATGTAGTGCTTGTGGGTGCTAACACACGTCTTGAAATCTGGGATGCTAAAAAGTGGAACGATTATCAGGACGAGCTTTCAAGTGTTATGCTTGACGGTATATTGAAATATAATCTGAACATCTAAGGGGTAGGATATGGAATTCAAACATTATTCGGTGCTTCTTAAGGAAAGTGTGGATTATCTCAATGTCAGTGCAGACGGCATATATGCCGATGCAACACTTGGCGGCGGCGGACACTCGTATGAAATATTAAGCCGTGGCGCAAAAAAGCTTATCGGTATCGACCAGGACAGGGATGCGATAAGTGCGGCTTCAAAGCGGCTTGAGGATTTCGGGGACAAGCTCATAACCGTAAACCGTAACTTCAGTGAAATCAAAGAGATTCTTGATGAACTCGGAATTGATAAGATTGATGGTGCGGTGATGGATCTGGGTGTGAGTTCATATCAGCTTGACAATGCGGAACGTGGCTTTTCATATATGCACGATGCACCGCTTGATATGCGTATGAACCGTGATAACCCGAAGAGTGCGTACGATGTAGTAAACGGCTACAGTGAAGGCGAGCTCACAAAGATATTCTATGAATACGGTGAGGAAAAATGGTCAGCACGTATAGCAAAGTTTATTGTGGAAAAACGTAACGAACAAGAGATAAAAACAACAGGCGAGCTTACAGAGATAATTAAGGCAGCGATTCCCAAGGCTGCACGTATGGAGGGCGGACACCCTGCAAAGCGTGTGTTTCAGGCCATAAGAATCGAAGTCAACGGTGAGCTTGAGATACTAAAGCAGGCAGTGAGTGACTTTGTTGATGCATTAAAGCCGGGCGGAGCCCTGAGTGTGATAACATTCCATTCACTTGAAGACAGAATTGTGAAAAAAACATTCAAAGAGCTTGCACAGGGGTGCACATGCCCGAAAAATTTTCCCGTATGCGTATGCGGAAAAACACCGGCAGTAAAGGTCTTGACAACAAAACCGATACTTCCGTCAGAAAAAGAGCTTGACGAAAACTCAAGGTCAAAGAGTGCGAAATTAAGAGTAGTAGTTAAATTGTAATTGTATAACTAAGAAAGAGGAAAAAAGTGGGTTACGGTAATTTAGCATATAAGTACGATTACACTGAAGAAGAACGACAGCAACAACGAAAAAAAGCTATAAAAAAACCGAATAACGATAAAGCAAAGTCAAAGAAAAAAACCGCTCAACTCAGCTATGCAGGTAAGATTGCTGCAGTGCTTGTCGTAGCAGTTTCGGCTGTGTTTATGATTGTACAGTACGTAACAGCAAATGACACAAAATCGGCTTTGAATGCGGCTGTTACCGAATATGAGTTCGAAAAATCGGTTACGGCACAGAAGTCTTTTGAACTTGAACAGAGTATTGACCTTTCAAAGATTGAAGCTGAAGCAACATCAAGACTCGGAATGCACCGCCCTGAAAAACATCAGATAATATACCTTGATGTAAAGCAGAGCGATACAACGATTAAAACAGCAGGTGAGGTTGAAGGCTTTTCAAACCGGTTCGGTGGCTTTATGAAGAGCATAAAAGGACATATTATAGACTTTTTCAGCATATAATACAAGAGGGCGTAAGTATTTACATATATAAAGGAATGATATAAATGGCTTTGCCGTCATTAAACAGTATAAAAAAAAGAACAACAATTATAATAGTAGTGACCTTTATAGCATTTGCCGCAGTAATAGCGAAAATGGCGTGGTGGCAGGTGGTAAGAGGTCCTGAACTTTATGAGACTGCGAAAAAGATACAGACAGCAGAAATAGTAGAACGTGCCAACCGTGGCCGTATTCTTGACAGAAACGGTATGGTTTTAGCAGAGTCTGCATCTGTAAAAACACTTGTGTGTAACCCGCAGGATGTACGAACAAACGGTGACCTGAACAAATGTGTACAGGTCATTTCTCCAATTATAGGCGTAAGTGAAGCAAAGCTTAAAGAGTGCTTCGAGGAGAAATCACAGTACAGAATAATTAAAAAACGCCTGAGTGCGGAAGAGAGTCAGGCGATTGAAAATATAATAAATCCGAAATACGAAGAAGAAAAGGGTGAAGAATCAAAATCACGTAACAAAGAAAAACGTGAGCTCAAATCAGCACTCAGCGGAATATACTTTGAAAACGATTCAAAGCGTTACTATCCGTACAATGTAGCATCGCACGTATTGGGCTTTACAGGCTATGATAACAACGGTATACAGGGTGTTGAGCTGATATTTGACGACTATCTCTCCGGAATAAACGGCGCAGTTATGCAGAACCGTAACGCCGGAGGTACGACAATAGAAGACCAGCAGGCAGAGTACTTAAGAGCGGCAGAACAGGGCTGTGATGTTACTTTGACAATAGATGAAAATATTCAGCAGTTCCTCGAAACCCATCTTGAGGAAGCCGTTTTAAAGAACGAGCTTAAAGAAGGTGCGGCAGGAATCGTAATGAACCCCAAAACCGGCGAGATTCTGGCAATCGCAACAAAACCCGATTTTGATGCCAATAATCCCTATGATATAACGCAGTTCCTTGAATATGCAGTGGATTTTGAGGCGGATTACGGCGATGAAGAACCTGTGGCAGAGGGAGAAGAACCTACACCCCGTCCTACAGAGGACCCTGAAAACTATTCAGACGAGTTTATCGCTCAGGCACGCTCAAAAATGTGGCGTGACAAGGCGGTATCAGATACATACGAGCCGGGTTCAACATTTAAGATTGTAACAGCGGCTGCGGCACTTGAAGAGAATGTTGTAGATGAAAATACGAACTTCTTCTGTGCAGGATTCAAGCAGGTAGCGGACAGAAAAATCAGCTGTGCGAACGTGAACGGACACGGTGCACAGACATTTGCAGAGGGTGTCAAGAACTCATGCAACCCTGTATTTATGGAAGTCGGTCTCGCAATGGGCGAGAAAACTTTTATGGACTATTTTGATGCGTTTGGCTTTACCCGGAAGACCGGTATAGAACTGGGCGGAGAGTCATCAGGACTTTACTATGACAAGATGAACGAGGTTGACCTTGCGACATCATCATTCGGTCAGGGTTTCCAGATAACCCCGCTTCAGATGATAACTGCAGTTTCTGCTACAATCAACGGCGGTGAGAGGATGCGTCCGACCATTGTAAAAGAAATTTCTAATGCAGACGGTGTTGTAAAATCATATTCACCTGAGGTTGTAAACCGTGTTATATCCGAAAAGACATCGGAGCTTATGCGTCAGATGCTTGAGGCGGTTGTTGCAGACTCGAACGGTACAGGTAAGAACGCATATGTAAAAGGCTACAGAATAGGCGGTAAGACCGGAACGTCCGAGAAACAGCCACGAGGCAGTGACAAGCGAATTGCGTCGTTTGTTGGTTTTGCACCGGCAAATGACCCGGAGCTTGTATGTCTTATAATGCTTGATGAGCCGCAGACAGCCAATAAATACGGTGGAACAATAGCTGCACCTGTATGCGGAGAAATAATAGCCGAATCGCTTGATTATCTTGGCGTACAGAAACAGTACACAGAAGATGAGACACAAATCAGAACGGTATCAGTACCTGAAATCCGTAACAAATCAGTAGCCTCTGCAAAAGCGTCTGTAGACGAAGCAGGCTTCACATACAGGGTAATCGGTACAGGTGATACTGTTGTAGACCAGCTCCCAAGACCGAGAGAGGTATTGAATGAGGGGTCAATAATAATAATCTATACATCAGAACGAGACGAAAATGATATGGCAACAGTACCTGATCTTAAGGGATACAGCGTAAACGATGCCAGATATATATTGAATAATGCAGGGCTGAACTTTGAGGTCAGCGGTGCCGGACACAGTGAGGCGGGCAATGCGTATGCAACATCACAGACATTCGCACCGCAGACAAGGGTGTTGCCGGGTACGGTTATAGGTGTTAAGTTCGGACAGCAAACAAACGACTAAAAGCGGAGGTGTCACAATGCTAGCGTGTGAACTCTTTAAATCAGTGTGTACTGATGAAATTAAAGATATTGACATAACATCTGTCACATACGATTCCCGGAAAGTGAAGGACGGAAGTGTCTTTGTGTGCATTAAGGGATTTGAGACAGACGGACATAAATATGCAAAAACCGCAGTTGAAAACGGAGCAGCGGTCGTTGTGGCGCAGGATAAAATAGATGTCGGTGTGCCGGTGGTATATGTGGAAAACTCACGTCGTGTAATGGCGGAACTTGCGTGTACATTTTACGGCAATCTGTCAGAACAGTTTTCGCTGGTAGGCATAACCGGAACGAACGGTAAAACCACAATAACCTACCTGATAAAAAGCATACTTGAAACGGCAGGCAAACGTGTAGGTGTTATAGGCACAAACCAGAACATTATAGGCGACAAAGTGCTCCTTACAAAGAGTACGACCCCGACCACTCCGAACGCACTTGAACTTCAGCAGTTGTTCACTGAAATGGTTCATTACGGTGCAGAATACGTCGTAATGGAGGTTTCAAGCCATGCACTTGACCTTGACCGTGTTCACGGCTGTAATTTTGATGTTGGTGTCTTTACTAATCTTACACAGGACCATCTTGATTTCCATAAGACAATGGAGAACTATCTCAACGCCAAAGCAAAGCTGTTCGGCTTATCAGAAAAAGGCGTAGTAAACTTTGACGATGATGGCGGAAAGAAAATTGTAAACGATGCAAAATGTCCGGATATATTAAAAACAGGACTTGAAGCAGGGTGTGACCTGCGTGCTGAAAATATAAAGATAACAGCACGTGGCTCGCAGTTTGATATGGTATATAACGGTAAAAAATATCCGGCAATGGTACGTATTCCCGGACAGTTCAGCGTATATAATGCAATCTGTGCCGCAGGTGCTGCATTACAGCTGGGAATAGACATAGACACTGTAATAAAGGGTCTTGAAAGTGCTACCGGTGTTGTGGGCCGTGTTGAAATCGTGCCAACTGACACTGACTACACCGTAATAATTGATTACGCACACACTCCTGACGGACTTGAAAACATAATCAGATGTGTCAAGGGTTTTGCAGAGGGCAGGGTTATAACTCTGTTTGGCTGTGGCGGTGACCGTGACAATTCAAAACGTTCAGTCATGGGTGAAATTTCAGGCCAGCTTTCGGATTTCAGTATAATAACTTCAGATAATCCGAGAACAGAAGACCCTGACGGAATAATTGATGAAATCGAAGCAGGTATGAAAAAGACCGACGGCGAATATATAAGAATAACCGACCGACGCAGGGCTATAGCATACGCACTTGATACAGCAAAAGCGGGTGACGTGATAGTTCTTGCAGGTAAAGGTCAGGAAACATACCAGATAATCGGTAAGGAAAAATTCGACTTCGATGAACGCATCGAGGTGTATAAACATCTGAAGAAGAAGTAACTCAAAAAGGGGACTGTATAGATGGTACAGCCCCTTATTCCAATAAGAGGGGATGATATAAAAATGCAAATACTGTCTGTATCTGATATTATAGAGGCAACATCGGGTGCGCTTGTATGCGGTGAAAAAGGTCTTGAAATAAATGACATAACCACCGATTCAAGAAAATCTGCTGCAGGTGTGCTTTTTATCCCGTTAAAAGGCGAAAAGGCAGACGGACATGATTTTATTTTATCAGCACTCAATGCCGGTGCAGTAACACTTTCAGAACGTGATGATGAATATGACAAAGGTACGGTAATAAGAGTCAAAGATACCCGGAAGGCGTTAGGTGACATTGCACGGTTCTATAAAATTAAATATCCCGTAAAATCTGTTGCAATAACAGGCAGTGTCGGAAAAACGACCACAAAGGACCTTGTATATTCGGTTATTGCACAGGGCTAT
>JAFODX010000222.1 GCA_017380475.1 Clostridia bacterium | reverse complement strand
TACTCAACAAGTCTGTGGTCGCAGAACGGCACACGCACCTCAAGTCCCGATTGCATACTCATTCTGTCCTTACGGTCAAGCAGATTTGTCATAAACCACTTTATATTAAGCCACGATATTTCACGGCGTCGTTTTTCCTCGTCATTATCACCGTCAAACAAAGGTGTCTGTGCAATACTCTCACAGTATCGTGCGTGCGCATAATCGTTTATTTTAAGTGTACGTTTTACGCTATCGCAAAGAATATCCTCTCGCATCGACAAGTCATAGCACCACGGAAACGCATCACGCCTGAATGCTTCAGGGTCACGGAACCACGGATATCCCCCGAATATTTCGTCAGAACACTCACCCGATAATACAACCGTGTGCCGTTTTTTTACCTCACGACAGAAATATACCAATGACGAATCACAATCTGCCATTCCCGGTAAATCCTTTGCAAATAACGCATCACTAAGCATAGGGACTAACGCATCGTTGGGGCAGACAAGATTTGTATGCTCCGTATTAAATGCCCTGCTCATTTTCGGGACCCATTCACTGTCGGGGTCAGGCTGAAAACTACTGCGTTTAAAATACTTATCATTGCCCTCATAGTCGAATGAATATGTTGAAAGTCCGGGGATTTCCTTTGCTGCAACTGCCGTTATAAAACTCGAATCAAGACCACCCGATAAAAACGTCGCAAGCGGAACATCCGATACAAGCTGACGCTTTATTGCATCTGTCAGAAGATATCGTACGTTATCAATCGTTTCCTCATAGCTGTCGGTATGCTCACAACTTTTAAGCTCCCAGTACGGTTTTTCCGTCATTTCTCCGTTTGAGATGCAGATACAGTGTGCCGGACGTACTTCCCTTACACCTTTAAAAACTCCGTTACCCTCGGTACGGGCAGGGCTCATCGCCAAAAGTTCGCACAATCCGTCACGGTCAAGTTCGGCACGTATACCGGGGTATTTAAAAAGTGCCTTTATCTCCGACGCAAAAACTACCGTATCACCAAGCCGGTAATAAAACAACGGCTTTACGCCGAATCTGTCACGGGCAAGCACCACACGCCGACGCATTGAATCGTAAATTGCAAACGCAAAAATACCGTTAAGCTTTTTCAGACACTCGCATCCGTAATGGATATATGCATACAAAAGAACTTCGGTATCAGATTCGGTCGTAAACTCATATCCGAACCCTTTAAGTTCAGACCGTAATTCGCCGGTATTATAAAGTTCACCGTTGTATGCTATTATAAATTCATACCCCTGCGACATTCTTTTCATCGGCTGTGCGCCACGCTCTACATCCACAACCGCAAGTCTGCGATGTGCAAAAACCGCTCTCTCTCCTACCCAGATACCCGAAGTATCAGGACCTCTGGGCGTAAGTGTATCATTCATCACACCTGCCGTTTCTGTATGCCTTTTTTCCTCTCTTGTAAAATTCTGTTTATGGTTAATATATCCGCAGATACCGCACATCATCTATCACTCTCCTTGTGTTATAATATGCAGTATCTGCGATTTTTGTCACACATATTTACGCATTGATTTCAACGCCGATTTTTCAAGCCGTGATACCTGTGCCTGACTTATTCCTATTTCCTCGGCAACCTCCATCTGTGTTTTACCGCAGAAAAAGCGCAGGTCAAGTATATGCTTTTCACGCTCGTCAAGATGCTTCATCGCCTCACTTAATGCGATTGACTCTATCCAGTTTGCGTCGGTGTTTTTTGTATCCTTTATCTGGTCCATAACATATAGTGCCTCACCGCCGTCGTGGTATACCGGCTCAAAGAGCGAAACGGGGTCAGCAATGGCATCAAGTGCAAAAACGACCTCCTCTTTCGGCACTTCAATCATTTTGGCGATTTCCTCAATTGTCGGTTCACGCATATTATCGGCTATAAACTGTTCCTTTGCCCGAAGTGACTTGTACGCAATATCCTTTAAAGAACGACTGACACGTATCGGTCCTTCATCACGCAAAAAGCGTCTGACCTCGCCTATAATCATCGGAACGGCATACGTTGAAAACTGTACGCCCACCGTCGTATCAAAATTATCTATAGCTTTTATAAGCCCTATACATCCCACCTGAAACAAATCGTCAGGGTTCTCACCCCGTGACGAAAAGCGCTGGATTACGCTTAACACAAGACGGAGATTACCTTTAATAAAAGTGTCCCTCGCCTCTTTATCGCCCTGTTTGATTTTAACAAACAGTTCCTCTTTTTCTTTTCTTGATAATACGGGTAATGTTGAAGTGTTTACACCGCATATAACAACCTTGTTGGCCATAGCATTTCCTCCTTTTGTAAACGGACAGACAATAATCTGCCCTATGTAACGCTATGACCCGCTTATGTCAGCTCATCTTCACAATTTCACGGCGGAGACGGTTGATTATCCGTTTTTCAAGCCGTGATATGTACGACTGCGATATGCCCATCATATCCGCAACCTCTTTTTGTGTTTTTGATTTAGTCTTATCAAGCCCAAATCTGAGCACCATTATCTCACGCTCACGACTTGAAAGAAGCGAAAGCGCACGCTTTAACAGCTCACGGTCAACCTCGTCTTCAAGGCTGCGGCAAATAATGTCGTTGTCCGTACCGAGAATATCGGAGAGCAAGAGCTCATTACCGTCCCAGTCGACATTGAGCGGCTCATCGATAGACACCTCTCCGCGACGGTTAGCATTTTTGCGCAGATACATAAGTATCTCATTCTCAATACACCGTGACGCGTATGTGGCAAGCTTTATATTCTTATCGGGCTTGAAGGTGTTGATTGATTTTATGAGCCCGATTGTGCCGATTGATATTAAGTCCTC
>JAFODX010000221.1 GCA_017380475.1 Clostridia bacterium | reverse complement strand
GTAAAAATCCAAGGCGCTCGCCTGCCTCAATGGCAGGACGGGTGAGGATGATGCGGGACACCTGCTTTTCTTTCAACGCTTTTACTGCCATAGCTACGGCGAGAAATGTCTTACCCGTACCTGAGTTTACGTATCTTGAACACTTTTCGCCGGAGGAACGAATCAAGCATCTTGAAGGCTTTTTCAAGCTTGGTTTTCCTGCACTTATTATAACACGAGGTTTGCAGATATTCCCCGAAATGGCTGACTTTTCGGAAAAGTATAATGTACCGCTTTTGAGATGTGATCACGGCACATCACGTTTTATGAGTATGGCGATACGTTACTTGTCAGAACAGCTTGCACCGTGCAAAACACGTCACGGTGTGCTTTGTGAAATCTACGGTGAGGGTATACTCATAATGGGTGAGAGCGGTGTCGGTAAGAGTGAGGCAGCAATTGAGCTTGTAAAGAGAGGTCACCGTCTTGTTGCCGATGATGCGGTTGAGATAAGAAAAATTTCCGATTCTGCACTTATCGGTTCAGCGCCTAAAATAATCCGTCACTTTGTTGAGGTCCGTGGCATAGGCATCATAGACGTTAAAGAGATTTTTGGTATGGGTGCTATCAAGGACGAACAGCAGATTGATATGGTAATCCACCTTGAACCGTGGGAGAAGGGTAAGCAGTATGACCGTCTCGGAATGATTGATGAATATACGAATATAATGGGTATAAATGTTCCGTCAATAACAATCCCCGTTAAGCTTGGCAGAAACATTGCTGTTATCGTTGAGGTTGCGGCAATGAATAACCGTCAGAAAATGATGGGATATAACGCAGCAGTGGAGCTTAACGAAAGAATTATGAGACAGATGGAAATGCAACAATAAATCGACAGAGAGGTAAAAATGGTAGAACAGTTTAAGGCAATATCGCCACAGCTTATTGAAAATGAAAGTATGAGCCGTCATACCACATTTAAAATAGGCGGCGATGCGGATATGTTTGTAAGTGTAGAAAGTATTGATGAGCTTATTGCACTTATACGTCTTGCTAAAGAGAAGAATGTTGAATACACAGTAATCGGCAACGGTTCAAACCTACTCGTTGGAGACAGAGGAATACGAGGTCTTGTAATAGAGATAGGTCAGGGACTTGCAGGATATGAGATAAGAGGGAATGTCATTTATGCCGAAGCAGGTATTCTTCTTAAAAAGCTTGCATCGGTTGCGGCATCTGAATCACTTTCAGGACTTGAAGAGGTATCGGGTGTACCGGGCACGCTTGGCGGCGGTATATTTATGAACGCCGGTGCGTATGGCGGAGAACTGAAAGACACAGTTACAAAGGTAACGTATGTCGACTGTAACGGTGAGCTTCATACAATTGATGCATCGGAATGTGATTTCGGATACAGAAAGAGTGTATTCTCATCCGGCGGTAAATTTATTGTTTCAGCAGAACTTGAATTAAAAAAAGGTGACAGGGACGAAATTGCAGGCAAGATGGCAGAATACACGAAACGCCGTCGTGAAAAACAGCCGATTTCGTATCCGAGTGCAGGCAGTACCTTTAAGCGTCCGGAAGGATATTTTGCAGGTACACTTATACAGGATGCAGGACTTAAAGGTTACAGATGCGGAGGAGCAGAGGTAAGTGAGCTTCACGCAGGATTTGTTATTAACTGCGGTAATGCGACTGCACAGGACGTTATAGATGTAATAGAGCATACAAAGGAAACGGTACTTGAAAAGTTTGGTGTGGAGTTGGAACCGGAAGTAAGATTTCTGGGCGACTTCTGAAACCGGCAGTACAGGAAGGAACAACTATGAACTTTACAATTCTCACAGGAATGTCGGGCTCCGGCAAAACAAAAGCGATACAGACATTTGAAGACCTGGGATATTTCTGTATAGACAATATGCCTCCGGCTCTTATTCCTATGCTTGCGAATATGCTTGATACCGTAAAGGAAAAGTTTGTCAATGTCGCACTTGTTATTGATGTGCGTGTGGGAGATATGATAGCCGAGCTTCTTGATCAGGTTGAGAAACTGCGAGAGAATTATAATACACGTCTTATTTTTCTTGATACGGATGACAATACGCTTGTTAAAAGATACAAAGAAACACGCCGTATGCATCCGTTAAATGACTCTGAAGGATTGCTTTCGTCTATTCAACACGAACGAAGAATGCTTAAAAAGCTTAAAGACGATGCGGATTATGTGATAGACACGTCTGCGTTTTCTCCGTCAAATCTTCGTGATCATCTTATGGATATATATAACGGCAAAAGTGACGGTAAGAAATTTGAAGTTAAAGTGATTTCGTTCGGGTTCAAGCACGGAATACCGGTTGATGCTGATATGGTTTTTGATGTGCGATGCTTTCCGAATCCGTTTTATATTCCCGAACTTCGTGAAAAAACGGGTAATGATAAGGAAGTTCAGGATTATGTAATGAACAACACATCAGCTGTTGAATATCTGAAAAAAATAGAAGAAATGATAGATTTTCTCGTTCCGGTATTTTCGGGCGAGGGAAGAAAAATGCTGATTGTAGCAATAGGCTGTACAGGCGGTCATCACAGAAGTGTGACGTTTGCAAATAAACTGTCAGACTACGTAAAGACACTTGGATACACATCGTCGGCGGTACACAGGGACATAGATATATAAAAGAGGGACACAAAATGTCGTTTTCATCACAGATAAAAGAAATATCATGTAAAACACAATACGAATGTCCTGCCTGCAGGC
>JAFODX010000220.1 GCA_017380475.1 Clostridia bacterium | reverse complement strand
GCCGATGCCGATAGTTCAGACAATCGCAATGATGGACGGCACAGTTCCAGACAGTGAAATACCGCCTATAGTACGTCTTGACGGTGTTATTTCTGTTGTTGACGCACTGCGTTTGCGTGATGAGTTTGCAAGCGGTGAGCGCCTTATGGAAGACAATGGCGAGGATGATATCGAGAACCTGCTTGTTGAACAGATAGAATTCTGTTCGACAATCGTAATAAATAAGATTGACGAAGTAGGAGAGGAAGACCTTAAAAAGGTACGTGCGGTAGTAAGAGCTTTACAGCCTAAAGCAAAGCTTATCGAAACAAACTATGCAAAGGTTGACCTTTCTGATATTCTCAACACTAATCAGTTTGACTATGATAAAACTTTCTCATCAGCAGGCTGGATAGCTGAGTTTGAGAAGGATGAGGAAGAGGAAGAACATCATCATCACGACGAACATGAGTGCCACTGTCACGAAGAAGGACACGAATGTCACTGCCACGATGATGAAGATGAGCATGAGTGTCATTGTCATGAAGAAGGTCACGAGTGCCACTGTCACGACCATGACCATGACCATGGACATCATCACCACCATCACGGACATTGCCACTGTGGCGACTGTGACGATGAAGAATACGGTATAGGCTCGTTCGTATATACACGCCGACGCCCGTTCAAGCTTTCAAAGCTTCGTACGTGGCTGGCTGAAAGCTTCCCGACAAATGTAATACGTTGTAAGGGTATCGTATGGATAGATGTAGACAATAATATGTCGTTCGTTTTAGAACAGGCAGGCAGACAGATAAATATGTCGGAAAACGGACGCTGGTTCGCATCTGCACCGAAAAAACAGCTCGAAGAATTTGTTAAAAAAGACCCGTCAATTATGAAGAACTGGGACGAAAAGGTCGGCGACAGAATGATAAAGCTTGTATTCATCGGCAAAAAGCTTGACCGTGAGTTTATAGAGTCTGAGCTCGATAAGCTTTTAAAATAACTATCACCGTAAAAAGAACCGATAAAAAACAAAACCGACAGCACTGATTGTTAAAACAATTATGAAAGCCGGCAGATATTCAGATAAATTATCGAATATACCGGTTTCGGACATGGGTTTTAGTAGCGTGTTCAGCTTTGTAAAATCATCATCCATATCAATAGCTATAACATAATACCCATCTTTGTCCTGACCAATCTGCATTGAGCTGTATTCAAGCTGCGGTGTGTTTGTGCCTTCCTGATAATAGTCAGAGAATATGACATAGAACGTACCATCATCAAGTGTAACGATTTTCTCTATATTCCTGACATCGGTTGCAAAGTATTCGCTGTATCCGCCGGTGAAATAATAATAGCCGTTGTTTTCGCAATAGCCAAGTTTGGTAAGATTTGCTGGTGATGGTGTGGGTGCATCAAGCCTGAATGCTTTATAAACTGCATCCCGAACAAAATCTGTACGGCACATCTTAATGTTGTCTGATTGAGTTATAAACGGCTCTTTATCGGTAATTATTTCAAAATTACGGTAGGTATATAAAAAACGAAGCATCAACTCGTTTTTGTCTGTTGTTTCGTAGTTGTAATCGCCAATGTCGGCACATGCCTTTATAAGATGTAAAAGCTCTGTGTTTTGTAGATCTTCGGCGCATACTTTTACGGACAGACATTGGATTAAGACATAAATTATAACGGCAATTTTTATCGTTATCACCTCGTGGGTTATTATCCCCGGAAATATGGTATATATAGAAAATGTCGGCTGTAAATATATGTAAAAACAAAAGAAAGAGGTAATGTTATGCATAACGATATTAAAGAAATTCTGTTTACTAAACAGGAAATTGATATGATGGTTCACAAAATTGCATCACAGATTAACGAAGATTTCAAAGGTGAGGAGTTAATTGCTGTCATTATTTTAAAGGGCAGTATGATTTTTGCTGCAGACCTCATAAGATGCCTTACTGTTAATGTAAAGCTTGATTTTATGCAGGCTTCAAGCTATGGCAGCGGTACAACATCAAGCGGTGTTATCAATATCAAAAAAGATATAGATACTGATATAAAGGGTAAAAATGTACTTCTCATAGAAGATATAATTGACAGCGGAAACACTCTGAATCTGTTGAAGCAGGAAATGCAGAGCAGAGGTGCAAAAACTGTTAAAATAGCATCACTTCTTTCAAAGCCTGACAGACGTGTTGTAGACATTGAAGTTGAATATATAGGAACAGACATTCTGGACGAGTTTGTGGTCGGTTACGGGCTTGATATGGACGAAAAATACAGACAGATGGACTATATCGGCATACTGAAGCCTGAAATCTATATGTGAAAATAAAAAATTTAAAAAAGATATTGTAAAAAATATAAAAATATAGTATAATCTACTTATTGAAAATTTAGGAGGATAATAATGGAACAGCAGGATAGTTCAAGATTGAAACAGATTTTAAAGAATCGCCGTGATAAGTTGCAGGAGTACGTTGATGCAGGTATGGACCCGTTCGAAATCACAAAATTTGACCGTACTGCGAATGCGGCGGAGGTAAAGGATAAATTTGATGAGTTCGAGGGTAAGGAGGTTACTCTTGCAGGTCGTCTTATGTCAAAGCGCCGTATGGGTAAGGTCGGATTTGGTGACCTTGCAGACCGTGAGGGCAGAATTCAGATTTTCGCAAAGCAGGATATTTTAGGCGAAGAGAACTATGACCGTTTCAAGAAACTTGATATTGGTGATATAATAGGTGCAACAGGTGAAGTATTCAAGACCGAAACAGGCGAGATTTCTGTTCGTGTTTCTGAAATTACATTACTTTCAAAATCATTACAGCCGTTGCCGGAGAAATTCCATGGTATGACAGATACCGATATGCGTTACAGACAGCGTTATGTTGACCTTATTATGAACGCAGATGTTAAGGACACAATGATTAAGCGTTCAAAGATAATTTCAACAATAAGAAAGTATCTTGATGCACAGGGCTTTTTAGAGGTTGAAACACCGATGCTCGTTGCAAATGCAGGCGGTGCGGCTGCACGTCCGTTTGAAACTCACTTCAATGCATTGGATGAAGACCTCAAGCTCAGAATTTCGCTTGAGCTTTACTTAAAGCGTCTTATCGTAGGCGGACTTGAGCGTGTATATGAAATAGGCAGAGTATTCCGTAACGAGGGACTTGACACACGTCATAACCCCGAATTTACGCTTATGGAGCTTTATCAGGCGTATACTGACTATCACGGTATGATGGACTTAACAGAGAACCTTTACCGTCACGTTGCACAGGAAGTTCTCGGTACAACAAAGATTGTATACAACGGCATTGAGATGGATTTGGGCAAGCCGTTTGAGAGAATAACAATGGTTGATGCAGTTAAGAAATATGCAGGCGTTGACTTTAACGAGATAAATACTCTTGAAGAAGCACAGCAGGTTGCAAAAGAGCATCATGTTGAATTTGAAAAGCATCATAAGAAGGGTGATATACTTAACTTGTTCTTTGAAGAATTTGCAGAGGAGCATATGATTCAGCCGACATTTGTTATGGACCACCCGATTGAGATTTCACCGCTTACAAAGAAAAAGCCGGGTAACCCCGACTATGTTGAGCGTTTTGAATTCTTTATGAACGGTTGGGAAATGGCAAACGCATACTCAGAGCTCAACGACCCGATTGACCAGAGAGAGCGTTTTAAGGCACAGGAAGAACTTCTTGCACAGGGTGATGACGAAGCGAATACAACCGATGAGGACTTTATGAACGCATTGGAGGTAGGTATGCCCCCGACAGGCGGTATCGGTTTTGGTATTGACCGTATGTGTATGCTTCTTACAGATTCAGCAGCAATCCGTGATGTTTTGCTGTTCCCGACAATGAAGCCACTTGATAAATAAATGGCATAAAATGGGCTATTTCAAGCATTTTACAAGGTTGATATTTGTTATTTTACGACAGAGTTACGACAAATGACGAGCCTTGGTATAGTAAATCATTAGGACATTATCACTATTATTTGGTGATGGTGTCCTTTTTGGTTGCCATGATAGCGGATAGTTTACATTTGTTT
>JAFODX010000219.1 GCA_017380475.1 Clostridia bacterium | reverse complement strand
TGCAAGAATTTCCTTTTCAAGCATATCCGTAACAAAGCCCTGTGTTCCGTTTGAACCGTCATCGGTTGCAATTATAAGCTTATCAGCAATCACTTTCAGCTCGTCCTCCAAAATCACAAGGTCTTTGTTTCTAAAACCTGCAATTACAGTTACATCCGCACCAAGATTATGTAGTTTTTTCGCCTGTGGATATGCAATCGCAGTACCAAGACCGCCACCGATTACAGCTACTTTTTTCTTGCCGTCAAGCGGAGTGGGTTGTCCGAGCGGACCTGCAAAATCCAGAAGATAATCGCCCGTTTCAAGAGTTGAAAGGTCTTGGGTTGTTTTTCCCACTATCTGAACAATTATTGTTACTGTTCCCTTTTCTCTGTCAAAATCAGCAACAGTGAATGGTACACGCTCTCCGTTTTCGTCGATTCTCAATATTATAAACTGTCCCGGCTCTGCCTTTCTGGCAACAAGCGGTGCTTCAATTTCCATTAAAAATACAGTAGGATTCAACATCCTTTTTTCAGCTATTTTATATGGCATTATATCCACTTTCCTTTTCTTAAATTAGTATTCCCTATATTTTATCACAATTTCCGCAATTATTCAATAGCATTTTTTTAGATTTTCTACCTATATAATACGATATTTTTGTTTCTCCTCACCAAAGAGCACCTCGCGTAATTTGTCATCAGCCACAATGCACACAAACGAAAGTAAAAACCACAGCACAGTGTAGAGAAGACACACCTGACCCATAATATTGTACGGCAATTCCGAATAGTCCCAGACACCAAGTCCCATTCTGATATTAACAATATACCCCGTCACAAATTCGAGTACAGTTATTATGATTGAAGAAATGAGCATCTGTAATAATAGCGGTAGTCTACCTCTGTTTTTTTCGTTTATAAGTCCTACAACTAAAAAACACGCACCGCCGAGAATAAACATACTCCAGTGCGAACTGCCACGCCACAAAAGCTCAATTATAAGATATAAAATACCGCCTATACCAAACAGTATTGTATGCTTTAACATAAAAATCACCCCTTGTTTTAGTATATAAAACAAGGGGTAAAGTTATACTTATCTGTTTATTTCAACTGATTCATATCGTACAAGCTGATATGTGTTTCTTCCGTTATATTCAAACGGGAATACTATCGCCTTGCCCTCGACAAAAAGACGGCCTCTGTTGCTTGATGCAGCCTGCTCGGCAGTGTAGTAGTAAATTTCGGGAACTAATCTCAAATCACCATAGCCATAGCCCTTAAAGGTTACTGTATATGAGCCGTCATTGTTCAGATACATTGAATCTGCCACTGCAGCAGAAAGGTCAATTCCGCCTTCCTCGCCGTAGTCAAAATAATAGTATCCGTTATTGAACGCATATTCACCTCTGCCTCTGTATGCATCATTTGGCATATTCACAGTAGTGTGATTAAGTTCATCTGCGCCCTTTTTGCCGAAATAACGACCCACGGACGCCTGAACGGCATCCTTGCTTACCTTGTAGCAGGAATTGATATAATAATCATCAAGTGCTATATACTTTGACGCTTCACTGTCACTGATAGGAATTGCGTCTGATGTATGGTTGCACGCATGGTGCATACATCCGAAATAAATGAGCTGTTCATTCACCGGCGATGCTACATCAAACTTCTGAAATCCAATCTCAACGAAGTTACTCAGGAATACATTAATTTCATATCTCTCCTGTGCACTTAATCCCGATATAAGGTCTGGCGAGCCCGGCTTGATTGAGCGTCCGTACTGAAGGCTTGACTGTATCGGCTGTTTCTCGCTTCTTACATCAAGTCCATCAACCCACATTTTCAAAGCTCTCTCCTCTTCTACCCATTCATACTCACCAAGCATTGTAAGGCTTTCCATGGGTATCATTGTATATCCGTTTATCGCATATGACGGGACTTTTTCGCCGTTTGCATATACAACAATATCTGTATAAAGAATACTTGTAAAAGGCATTGACGGTGTGCCGTCTTTTACAAATTCCATACCGACAGGTGTTGTATCTGAATTACGCGAGATTGAAAGTGTACGTGCATCGTTATCCCATACAACATCAAAACCGAAGTTTCTCAAATCCTCTGCAACAACAACCGATGTGCCGTTTGCCGCATATGACGGAATGGCATAGTTATTTATATATGCTACAATATCAGTATGATATACTGTACCTATATAGTCACCTATTTTATACGCAGATACAGGTGTAAGCATACATAATGCCGACACTGCTGCAATAATTACTGATATCAGTTTCTTCATATATTATACCCCCCTGTTAAATGTCAAGGTTTGAAACGTATTTAGCGTTTGTTTCGATGAACTCACGTCTGGGCTCAACTTTTTCTCCCATCAGTATTGTAAATATTCTGTCAGCCTCGATTGCATCTTCTATGTCAACACGCAGAAGTGTACGCTTTTCGGGGTCCATTGTTGTTTCCTTAAGCTCTGCGGGGTCCATCTCACCAAGACCTTTATATCTCTGTACTTTAGCACCCTTACCAAGCTCTTCAATAGCCGCATCACGTGCCGCTTCGTCAAATACAAATCTTTCCACAACGTCCTTGTTCTTGCCCTTGTACACTTTATAAAGCGGTGGCTGTGCAATATAGATGTGTCCTTCCTCAATAAGCGGACGCATATATCTGAAGAAGAATGTCAGAAGCAATGTTCTGATATGAGCACCATCGACGTCGGCATCGGCCATGATGATGATTTTGCCGTATTTGAGGTTTTCTATATTGAAGTCCTCACCTATTCCTGCACCGAGTGCCTGAATTACCGGCAAAAGTTTTTCGTTTGAATACACCTTGTCAATTCTTGACTTTTCAACGTTGAGCATCTTACCCCAAAGCGGAAGAACAGCCTGATAACGTCTGTGTCTGCCCTGCTTTGCGCTACCGCCCGCACTATCTCCCTCGACGATAAAGAGTTCTGCATAATCAGCCCCCTCGTCCGTACAACGTGCAAGCTTACCGAGAAGTGACGCATTGCTTACAGCCGCATTCTTTCTTGATGCTTCTCTTGCACGGCGTGCTGCTTCTCTTGCCCGTGATGCACTGATTGTCTTTTCGATAATTGTTCTTGCAATCTTCGGGTTCTCTTCAAGGAACGCTTCAAGCTTGTCGTTTAATGCACCCTCAACAAGTGTTCTTGCGCCACTGTTGCCAAGCTTTGTTTTTGTCTGTCCCTCAAACTGTGCCTCTGAAACCTTAACGCTTATAACAACAGTAAGACCTTCACGAGTGTCCTCACCCGAAAGGTTTTCGTCCTTTTCCTTTAAGAGCTTATACTTTCTTGCATAGTCGTTAAGAACTCGTGTAAGACCTGACTTGAAGCCAGTTTCGTGCATACCACCGTCTACGGTATGAATGTTATTGGCAAAGCTAAGGATAGTTTCTGAATATGCAGTGGTATACTGCATTGCGACCTCAACCTCCATATCGTCGCCCTTTTTAGCCTCGAAATAGACTATTTCGTCGTGTATCGGGTCCTTGTTGGTATTGAGATAGCTTATAAACTCCTTGATACCGCCTTCAGCATACAGATTTTCACTTCTTGCTTCTTCGGTTCTGTTATCAGTAAAGATAATTCTTACACCCTTATTAAGGAATGCCTGCTCTCTTAATCTCTTGAGCAATACCTCGTAATCAAAATCAAGAGTTTCAAAAATCTCTGCATCGGGCAGGAATGTAATTTTTGTACCTGTCTTATCCGTATCGCCTATGATTTTCAAATCACACGTCGGCTTACCACGCTCATAGCTCTGATAATGTACGTGCTCACCGTCTGATACCTCAACCTCAAGGCGCTCTGAAAGAGCATTAACAACAGACGAACCAACGCCGTGCAAACCGCCCGACACCTTGTATCCGCCGCCGCCGAATTTACCGCCGGCATGGAGGATTGTAAGTACAACCTGGACTGTAGGGATTCCCTCTGTGGGATGGATTCCTACCGGAATACCACGGCCGTTATCCTCTACCGTTACAGTATTGTCGGGGTTAAGTGTAACATTGATGCAGTCGCAGTAGCCTGCAAGTGCCTCGTCGATTGAGTTATCGACAATCTCGTACACCAGATGATGCAAACCCGAAATAGAAACCGAACCGATATACATACCCGGTCGCTTTCTTACCGCTTCAAGACCTTCCAAAACCTGTATTTGGTTTTCGTCATATTTAGTCTCTACAACATTGTTCTCGTTCATATTTATATCTCCTTAAATTTATTACGTTAATAAGTCTGACGATTTCGCACGGCTTATAAGAAGCTTTGACGAAAATGACGACAGATACACCTGCATTTTCCCGTCATGCTCCGTTACCACATATGATTTCGGCAAATCGTCTGCTGAATATATCAATGCACCCGTCTTTTCTGCCTGAGGCAGGAAGTCCCTGCCCTGACGTGACACGGTGGTATTGTCCATATCAAAAATTCCGATTATGTCGCTTTTGGGAACGACAAAGTCGTTACTTATTCTAAGAAACATCTGTTACCGTTCCTTTCTCTATCCTGAACTGACGTGTCTTTGTATCCTTACCTGCAAGGTCGGTATCGGTTGATGTTATAAGCACCTGCTTGTCACGGATACGTTCAGATAAATACATACGCCGTGATATATCAAGCTCACTCATTATATCGTCCAAGAGCAGTATCGGATACTCGCCTTTTATGTCGTTTATATACTCCGACTGTGCTATTTTCATACTGAGTGCTGCCGTACGTTGCTGACCCTGTGATGCATAAAGCTTGGCATCTCTGCCCTCGACCCCGATTTCAAGGTCGTCACGCTGTATTCCGTACAACGACGATACCGCATCAATCTCACGGTCTGCACGGTCGTTTAAGTAGTCATATACCGTTTCTTTTGTAAGCTCGCCGACTCTTATATTAGGAACATATCTTACATCAAGCACCTCGCCGGATATATCATGCTGAATTGACTTTGCCGAATCTGCAATCTTTTCAGAAAAATCAATTCTTGCGTTCATTATTTTCACAGCAAGCTCTGCAAGCTGTTCATTCCATATCCACAATGTCTTTTTAACGTCGTTTATACTGCGTCTGTTTGTGCGCAGAAGACTGTTTTTCTGGTCAAGTACCTTGTTATACTCCATAAGTGCCGAGAGATATGCCGGGTACAGCTGACTTATCGCACTGTCGGTAAATCTGCGTCGGATATTGGGCGAACCTTTCACCATATTAAGATCCTCAGGTGAGAACATAACCACATTGAGATAGTTCATAAGCTGGCTCAGCTTTGAGATGCTGACGTGATTGATTCTTACAGCCTTACGACCGTTTTTGAGTATCTGCATTTTACCGTTATGCTCACGCCGGCTGTCGCAGAACTCAATCTCAAGTCCTGCAAAATCCGACCCGAACCGCACAAGCTCTTTGTCCGTTTTTGCACGATGGCTTTTGCCCTGCGCAAAGAGATAGACAGATTCAAGTATATTGGTCTTACCCTGTGCGTTGTTTCCGTATATTATGTTTGTAAGCGGTGAAAATTCGAGCTCCGCTTTTTCATAGTTACGGAAATTTGTAAGCTTTAGTTTCTTTATATACATTATCCCACCGAAATCTCAAACGAATCGTCTTCAAAGTCGAGTGTTACCACATCGCCCGGTCGGATTTTCTTACCGCGCATCGTGCATACCTCGCCGTTAACCGACGCATATCCGTTTATTACCATATCCTTCGCCTCTGCTCCCGAATATGCAATACCTGCATACTTTATGAGCTGGTCGAGCTTTATGAACTCGGTTGTTAATTTAACCTCTGTCTTTTCCATCTTTTCGCCTTTCATTATGCGTTACTTCTTGTAACGCTCTCTACTCCCTCAATCTGTCTGAACTTTTTGGTGAGTAATGCCAGATCGGATGTATCCTTGATTTCAACGCCTACCTGAATAATCGCTTCACCGTTCTTTGCATATGCATTAGCAGATTTGAACGGTATTTTCAGATTTACAAGTACGTTTGTTACGTCAAGGAGCATACCGTCACGGTCTTTGCCTGTGATACGGATATTGGCAACATACGAATTGGAGTTGCCCTTGTCCCACTTGACTTCTATAAGTCTTGCTCTGTCCTCGTCCGTGAGATTTACGGGTTTGATATTAACACAGTCTGCACGGTGAACACTCACGCCTCTGCCCTTTGTTATAAAGCCTATGATTTCATCGCCTGCAACAGGGTTACAGCAGTGTGCAAGTCTTACAAGGCAGTTGTCTATACCCTTTACAATTATACCGTTTGAAGAGCGTACAGTCTTTTCTTTGGGGGCGTTTTCAGTAGCCTTTTCGATGGCCTCCTGAATGTCCTCAGTTTTCTGTTTTTCACGCACTTCCTTGAGCCATTCTTCACGCAGACGCAAAACAACCTTTGTTGCAGTTACACCGCCATAGCCTACACCTGCATATAAATCGTCAAGGTTGTTGAAGCCGTAGCGTTTTGTTATAACCGAAACCCAATCGGGTTTAAAAAGCTGTGCGTGGGTATTACCGAATCTGCGAAGCTCACGCTCGATAAGCTCTTTACCCTCTTCTATATTCTCATCACGGCGTTCACGCTTGAACCACTGATTTATCTTGTTCCTTGCACGTGCCGTACGGCAGATTTTCAGCCAGTCACGGCTCGGTCCGTGCGGGTTAGCTGTTAGTATTTCAACAATCTCGCCCGTTTCAAGGACGTAGTTATTAGTTACAATCTTGCCGTTGACCTTTGCACCGCTCATCTTATATCCGACCTCGGAATGGATTGCAAACGCAAAGTCAATTACGGTACTTCTCGCAGGCAGTGACACAACCCTGCCGTTAGGCGTAAACACAAACACCTCGTCTGCGAACAAATCGAACTTAAGTGCATTAAAGAACTCGTCTGTGTCTATTATGTTTTCCTGTGTATCGAGCAGTGTGCGTACCCATTCAAGCTTTGAATCAAGCTCATTCTTTCCGCTCTTGCCCTCTTTGTATTTCCAGTGTGCGGCGATACCGTTCTCCGCTACACGGTGCATTTCCCATGTACGAATCTGTATCTCAAACGGCGTACCGTCAGGACCTATTACCGTTGTATGCAGCGACTGATACATATTGGGTTTGGGCATTGCGATGTAGTCCTTAAAACGCATC
>JAFODX010000020.1 GCA_017380475.1 Clostridia bacterium | reverse complement strand
CCAAAGCGAATGCGACATGATGTACTCGTATATATCGGCCACTTCGTCCGGCGCGACTGTCATTCCCGACCGGATCCACTCCATCACTACGTAGTTCATAGATCTCAGGTGTATGTCACTTTACCGCAACATCGGATGAGGAATGTATAGAGCAAATACGTGAGCTTTTGGCATATCTTCCGTCAAATAATCTTGATGATGCACCGTATAAAGAACCAACCGATGAAATCAACAGATTTTCTGATAAACTTACATCTGTTGTGCCTGAAAAATCAAACAGAGCCTACGATATTAAAGAAGTTATAACAGAGATTGTTGATAACGGTAAGTTCTTTGAGGTTCAAAAGGATTTTGCACAGAACATCGTTATCGGTTATGCAAGAATGAACGGTAAGAGTGTTGGTATAGTTGCAAACCAGCCGAAAGTAAAGGCAGGAGCGATTGACTGTGACGCATCAGATAAGGCGGCAAGGTTCATAAGAACGTGTGATTGCTTCAATATACCGATTATTACATTTACAGATACACCCGGATATTTCCCGGGAGTTAAAGAAGAACACGGCGGTATCATCCGTCACGGAGCAAAGCTGCTGTATGCGTATGCAGAAGCAACTGTTCCGAAAATAAATATTATCACAAGAAAAGCTTACGGCGGTGCATATGTTGCAATGAGCTCGAAGCATCTTGATACAGACGTTGTACTGGCATGGCCTACAGCTGAAATTGCTGTTATGGGACCGGAGGGCGCAACAAATATCATATTCAAAGATGATATTGCACAAAGCCACGATCCTATAACAACACGAAAAGACAAAATTCAGGAATACAAGAACAAGTTTGCAACACCGTTTATAGCAGCGCAAAGAGGCTATGTAGACGATGTAATTGAGCCGGATTCCACAAGACCGAGAATTATCGCGGCACTTGAAATGCTGAGCTCAAAGCGTGACTCAAGACCGGCTAAAAAGCACGGTAATCTTCCTGTGTAATATTAGGAAAGGAGGAATAGACATATGAACGTATCAGAATCATTAAGAACGGGTATTGGAGTAACATTGTCAGAAGCTTTTGGCTTTGGCGGAATGACAACTGTTGTGGGATTGGCTATAGTTTTTGGCGTATTGCTTGTGCTCATGATAGTGCTTTACTTGTTCAAAATAATATTTTATAAGTCCCCGGACCAAGTAAAAAAGGATGTTGTTGCAGAAAATGCTTCAGCAAGTGAAGATGAAGAAGAGTTGGTTGCGGTTCTTACAGCAGCAGCTGCTGCATGTATGAATACATCACCTAAAAAGGTGAGAATCAACACATATAAGCGTGTGCACACCGATCCGCCGGTATGGAACAGAGCGGCACGTCGCGAAACAACAGAAAACAAAATATAATTACAAATTAAAGTTAAACGTAGAAAGGAAAAATATCATGAAAAAGTTTAATATCACAGTTAACGGAAAGACATATGCAGTAGAGGTAGAAGAGGTAACAGGCGCACAGGCAGCAGCACCGGCTCCTAAGGCAGCACCGGCTCCTAAGGCAGCACCGGCTCCGGCAGCAGCCCCCGCTGCAGCAGGCGCAAAGACAGTAACAGCTCCGATGCCGGGTACAGTAGTATCTGTTAAGGTTAATGTAGGAGACAAGGTTACAAGTGGTACATTAGTAGCTGTACTTGAAGCTATGAAGATGGAAAACGAAATCTTTGCAGGTGCTGACGGTGTGGTTGCATCAATCAATGCAAATGCAGGTGACAGCGTTAACACAGGTGACGTATTGGTTTCAATAAACTAATCAGCACAAAAAACAATAGAAAGTGGTGACTAAACAGTGTTAGATAGTTTTGCAAGCTTTTTGCAGAATACAGGTGTGGCTGCACTTTTTCAGGACGGTGCTATAGATGCTGTCAAGATTATAATAATGTTAGCAGTTGCGTGCGTACTTCTGTATCTGGCTATTGTTAAAGGATTTGAACCGTTATTGCTTCTTCCTATAGCGTTTGGTATGTTGCTTACGAACCTGCCAATGATTAAGGATTCAAGTGCAATAATGATGCATACAGAATTTTTTACAGATCCGGAATTTATGATTGATGGCAAGTATATTGATGTAGGTCATATCTGCCGTCATGGTGGACTTTTAGACCTTTTGTATCTTGGAGTTAAGCTCGGAATTTATCCTCCGCTTATATTCCTTGGAATCGGTTGCATGACAGACTTTGGTCCGCTTATCGCTAACCCGAAGAGTATCTTACTTGGTGCTGCAGCACAGTTTGGTGTATTCTTCACATTTGTAGGTGCATTGGTAATAAGTGCATTGGTTCCGAGCATCGCATGGGGTGTTAAGGAGGCTGCATCAATTGGTATTATTGGTGGTGCTGACGGCCCGACTGCGATTTATGTAACAAAAACACTTGCTCCGTCATTATTGCCGGCAATTGCGGTTGCAGCATATTCATATATGGCACTTATACCTATTATTCAGCCGCCGTTTATGAAGCTTTTCACAACCAAAAAGGCAAGAGGCGTTGTAATGGAGCAGTTAAGACCTGTTTCAAAAACAGAGAAAATAATATTCCCGATAGTGGTTACAATAGTTGTAGCATTGGTTATTCCTGATGCAGTATCGCTTGTCGGATGTCTTATGCTTGGTAACCTCCTTAAGGAATCAGGTGTTTGTGACAGACTTGCAAAAACCGCACAGAATGAGCTTATGAATATAATAACAATATTCCTTGGTGTTACTGTTGGAGCTACTGCTACAGCTGAAGCTTTCCTCACTCCTGCAACACTCGGTATTGTTGCATTGGGACTTATTGCATTCATATTCTCAACAATCGGTGGTTTGCTTCTTGGTAACCTTATGTATGTACTTACAAAGGGTAAGGTTAATCCGCTTATCGGTTCAGCCGGCGTTAGTGCTGTTCCGATGGCAGCACGTGTATCACAGATGGTAGGACAGAAGGAGAATCCTTCAAACTTCCTATTGATGCACGCTATGGGTCCGAACGTTGCCGGAGTTATCGGTTCAGCAGTTGCTGCCGGTGTATTCCTTTCAATGTTTACCGGATTATAATTAAGGAGGAACAATTATGGCAAACTCAATTATACAGCCGAAGCCGGTTGGTATTACAGAGACAGTTCTCCGTGATGCTCACCAGAGCTTAATAGCTACAAGAATGACAACAGATGAAATTCTTCCGATAGTTGAAAAGCTTGACGGTATCGGTTATCATTCACTTGAAGCATGGGGTGGTGCTACATTTGACTCATGCTTGAGATTCTTGAACGAGGATCCGTGGGAGAGATTAAGAAAAATTAAGGACAGAGCAAAGAATACACCTTTGCAGATGCTTTTCCGTGGTCAGAACATACTCGGCTACCGCCATTATGCAGATGATATAGTAAGATACTTTGTTCAGGCGTCTATCGCAAACGGTATTGATATATTAAGAATATTTGATGCTCTTAACGACGTGCGTAACCTTGAGTGTGCGATCAATGCAACAAAGGAATACTGCGAGAAAGAGGGCAGAGGTCACGTTCAGGCAACTGTATGTTATACAACTTCAGAATTCCATACAAATGACAGTTTTGTAGAACTTGCAAAGCAGCTTGAAGGTATGGGTGCTGATTCTATCTGTATCAAGGATATGGCAGGTCTTTTGAAGCCGTATGTAACATATGACCTTGTATCAAAGATGAAGGAAGCTGTTAAGATCCCGATTCAGCTTCACACTCACTATACATCGGGTGAGGGTTCAATGGTTTACTTAAAGGCTATTGAGGCAGGCATTGACGTTGTTGACTGTGCTATGTCACCGTTGGCTATGGGTACATCACAGCCGCCGACAGAACCGCTTGTTGCTGCTTTACAGGGTACACCGTATGACACGGGACTTGATATGGACAAGCTTATTGAAGCTTCTGATTACTTCAAGCCGTTACGTGAGAAGTATCTTGAAAGCGGACTTATGAACACAAAGGTAATGGGCGTTGATGTTAACACATTGAAGTACCAGGTACCGGGCGGTATGCTTTCAAACCTTGTTTCACAGCTTAAGCAGCAGGGTAGAGAGGACGCTTTCGAAGCAGTTCTTGAAGAAGTGCCGAGAGTAAGAGCAGACCTTGGATATCCGCCGCTTGTTACACCGTCTTCACAGATAGTAGGTACACAGGCAGTTCTTAACGTATTGATGGGCGAAAGATATAAGATGGTTTCAAAGGAAACCAAGGCTTTGGTTCGTGGTGAATACGGTAAGTGTCCGGGTGAGATTGATCCTGAACTTGTCAAGAAAATTATTGGTGACGATGAGAGAATTACTTGCCGTCCTGCAGATAAGCTTGAGCCTGAATTTGTAAATATGAGTAAGGCTTGTGCTGAATGGATACGTCAGGATGAGGACATTCTTTCATACGCATTGTTCGATCAGGTTGCTGTTAAGTACTTCCAGTACCGTGAAGCACACCTTGACGAAATAGATAACGATTGGGTGGACAGAGATAATCAGGTTTATCCCGTTTAAATGACAGATAAACAGACGCCGGAGAAATCTGGTGTCTGTTTTAATCTTTTAGTTGATGCAAACTTTCTATATTTTTTTATTTAAATTACTTGAAAAAATATTTTTTTTGTGATATAATTTACTAAAACGTTTTAGAAAGAAGGATACCAACTATGATTAAATTTGAATTTCCGAAAGATTTCCTGTTTGGTACAGGTTCGTCGTGCTATCAGTTTGAAGGTTCACCGTATGCTGACGGTAAAACTGAGAATATGTGGGACTGGGCGGTAAGAATGTACCCTGAAAAATACAAATACACAAAAACAGAACCGACATCGGGATTTTATAAAAATTTCCGTGAAGAT
>JAFODX010000218.1 GCA_017380475.1 Clostridia bacterium | reverse complement strand
GTTGCCGGTATCAACGTCTTCCTGGTCCTGCTGGCAGGCATCGTTTCCGGCGCGGTCATTATGCTGGTGACCGGTCAGACCGCCGCCACCGATCTGCTGGCAAGCATGGGCAGCGGCGCGTCCGGTATGTTCGAAACCTCCATGGTCGCCATTCTGGTTGCTGCCATGTGTTCTCTGATCCGTGTTTACGGCTTTCAGAAAAGAGCTTATCGAGCGTTACGGCGAAGAGCGTGGTAAGAAAATCCGTTATGCAGAAGCATTTGAGGTTTGTGAATATGGCGAAAAGCTTACAGACGAGCTTAAGGAGAAATTCTTCCCTGCAGGAATGTAAAAAATGCAAATGGGCTGATTTTTCAGTCCGTTTTTTAATGAAATAATCTTGCAAAATTAAAATATATATGCTATAATACACTATATAATATACAAAAAAGAAGAGGATGGGTAATATGGCTCAGAGAGAAAAATTTTCGTCACGTCTTGGCTTTATCTTGATTTCTGCCGGATGTGCGATAGGACTTGGTAACGTGTACCGTTTCCCGATTCTGGCAGGTTCGTACGGCGGTGCGTTATTCGTGCTGATTTATATCGGTTTCTTGTTATTACTTGGTTTGCCGGCAATGACAATGGAACTTGCAGTAGGACGAGCTAGCCAGAAAAGTATAGCGGCATCGTTTGATGTACTTGAAAAGCCCGGACAGAAATGGCATTGGCTCAAGTTTTTGGGTATAGCAGGAAACTATCTTTTAATGATGTTCTATACAGTTATATCAGGCTGGATGTTTATATATTTCTGGAAATATGCAAGCGGTTCTATAATTGCTTATGAAACTGTCGAGGAGCTTGGTAACGTATTCGGTGGAGTAGTGACAAATACGGGACTCCTTACTGCTTCGACTTTTGCTGTTATAATTCTTTGTTTCGGTATATGTTCGATAGGCTTGCAAAAAGGTGTTGAGCGTATAACAAAAGTGATGATGATAGCACTGTTTGCACTTATGATTGGTATTGCAATCTATTCATGTACACTTTCAAATGCGGTAGAAGGCTTGAAATTCTATCTGATTCCCAGCCTTGATGCTGTTAAGGAACACGGTTTATGGACTGTTATTTCAGCGGCAATGGGTCAGTCGTTCTTTACATTAAGTATCGGTATCGGTTCTATTGCTATATTCGGAAGTTATATAAGCAAAGACAGAAGCCTTACAGGTGAAGCGATAACGATAATGTCGCTTGATACATTGGTTGCGTTGATGTCGGGACTTATTATATTCCCTGCATGCTTCACATACAATAACGGTGTTACTGCTGATGCATCGACCGTTGGTGCAGGCTTCTTGTTCACAACGCTTTCGAGCATATTCAATGCTATGCCGGGCGGAAGAATAGTAGGAACATTGTTCTTTGTATTTATGTCGTTTGCGGCTCTTTCAACTGTTATAGCCGTATTTGAGAATATTATGTCATTCTGGCTCGACCTTACAAAGCTCAGCCGTAAAAAGGTGGCAATAATAAATATTATTCTTATGATGATATTGGCATTACCGGCAGTGCTGGGACTCAGTGTATGGGACCATATATCAATAGCCAGTAAGGGAATAATGGACCTTGAAGATTACACTGTTTCAAACGTACTTCTTCCTGTAGGAAGTTTATTCTATGTACTGTTCTGTACAACACGCTACGGCTGGGGTTGGGATAAGTATTTTGAGGAAGTAAATACCGGAAAGGGACTAAAGCTTGCAAAGTGGCTGAAACCGTATTTTAAGTATGTACTTCCGGTTATAATAATAGCAGTTCTTATAATGTCGGCATTCTGATAAGGAATAAAAACTCATATAATTGTTAAAAATCTAATATGATATATAATCAAAGAAGGAGGTAAGAAAATGAAAAAGTATATTTGTGACGCTTGCGGCTGGGTATATGACGAAGAAGCGGGCGCTCCCGATATGGGAATTGCACCCGGAACAAAGTTCGAAGATTTACCCGACGATTTTGCTTGTCCGCTTTGTGGCGTAGGCAAGGATATGTTCTCAGAGGAATAAAAAGAAAATTCCCGTTTCTGCTTGTTGCAGTAATGGGAATTTTACATAGAGGTGGTTTGTTATGAAATTAGTATTACTTACGGCACTCGGCGTTGGCGGTGCTACAGTGTTTGGTGCACTGATAGGTTTTATATTTAAAAAGATGTCACATAAATTTTCTGACATCATTTTATCGTTTGCGGCAGGTGTAATGCTTGCGGCAGCGGTTCTGGGACTTGTTATTCCGTCAATTGAATATGGCGGGAAATATGGGCTTGTTGTAACCGTTGCGGGCATTTTTGCCGGTGCAGTATGTCTTAACCTTATAGACAAGCTTGTTCCGCATCTGCATAAGATTATGGGTAAGGACATAGAGGAACACAATAACGCAAACCTTGGTAAAGTATTGTTATTCGTTACGGCTATTGCTATACATAATCTGCCTGAGGGCATCGCAGCAGGTGTAGGATTTGGTTCAGGTGATACATCACAGGCGTTACTGATTGCAGGCGGTATTGCATTGCAGAACATACCGGAGGGTATGGTTATAATTGCACCGATGCTTGCGGCGGGAGTTAAACCCGGCAAAACTTTCGTATGTGCGATTCTGACCGGCGTAATTGAAGTTATAGGCACGTTTATAGGTTATTTTGCAGTAAGTGTTGCATCGGCTGTTCTGCCGTTTGCACTTGCATTTGCAGGCGGAACGATGTTATACGTAATCAGTGATGAAATGATACCTGAAACACACGCACACGGCTGTGAAAGGGGAGCGACATATGCACTCCTTGCCGGATTCTGCATAATGCTTATAAGCGACGTGTTATTGGGATAACAACACAAAAAAGCCATCGGCATTGCCGATGGCTTTTTTTATAAAGCTTACGCCATATTGTACTTCTTAAGCATTTCTTTCTCAAAGTTAAGGAGATACTTAGCTTCTTCGTCAATGCGAGCCTCTGTCGGATTATCGATAAGGTCACGATAAACGTGAATGTCACGGCCAACCTCGCCGCCCTGCATGATAAACGGCTCTGAAACGATTCTGTTTTTGTAGTTGATATCAGCCAATGCACCGAAGATTTCATCCCAGTCAAGATGACCTCTGCCGGGTGCTGTACGGTTGTTTTCACCTGTGTGGAAGCTTGTGAGCTTGTCGCCAACAAGGCGGATAGCATCGCCGATGTTGTTCTCTTCGATGTTCATATGGTATGTATCAAGAAGAACGCCGATGTTGGGGCTGTCAATCTCTGCAACATATGCAAGAGCTTCTGCAGCTGTGTTAATAAGGCAGGTTTCAAATCTGTTAACTGCCTCTACACAGTATGTAACGCCGTTGTCTTCAGCTGTCTTTATGATTTCACGCATACTCTTGATACTCTGATCCCAGTACGGACGCTTGTCATCAAGGAAGTTATCGGGAACACCCCAACCTGCGTAGCTTACGCCTGAAAGGAGAGTACCGCCCATATAACCGATGCGCTCAACTATTCTCTGGAGATAGTCAACACCGCCAAGACGGATTTTTTCATCCAATGAAGAAACGTCGTAGTTTCTGTCAAGACCAAGGCTGTATGTAAGCTCAATACCGCATTCCTCTGCATACTTTGCAAGGTCTGCTGGCCAAGGCGCTGCCAGGCTGGTACGAGTCCCTGAAGGTGGGCGGCGCTGTGGCTGTTTCCTTCAATGCCCAGAATATCAAGCTCGAAACCGTGCGTTCCGCCATGGAGGAAGCGGGCTTTGAGGT
>JAFODX010000217.1 GCA_017380475.1 Clostridia bacterium | reverse complement strand
GTCTTCAAACTTAGTTCTGAAAGGCGAATTTTCAATATTGTGAATTTCTCTCTGAAAGCCCGTTTCGTCATTTATTGCCGCCATACCTGCACGGCGTGTGCCTAAATGCGAATGATAGTCTATGCCGTAAAACAAATCAAACACGCAATCTTCTTTTGATACTACTCCGAAAAAACCGCCCATATTATTACTCCGTTTCTTAAAAATTATTTGCCAATACGTCTGTTTATATACTCTTCAAGGACATCTACTGTTTCGTCAATACCAAGACGGCTTGAGTTTATCGAAATCTCATATAGTCTTGAATCGCCCCAGTGTAAATCGCAGTTATAGTTATGATACGATTTCCTCTTCTTGTCTTTCAGCTTCATAAGCGATTTCGCTTCTTTTTCTGACAAGTTGTATTTTTCTTTAACTCGTTCGAGTTTCTTATCATAATCTCCCAGTACAAAAATTGAAATCATTGCAGGGTGATATTTGAGTACAGTTTCTGAACATCTTCCGACAATTACAAATGATTCACCGGCATCTGCACGCTCTTTCATATACTCAAACTGAAGCTGTGTCACAACATCTTCAGGAGAGTTATTGTAGCCACGTACTGTTCTTGACAGTATACGCAATTTAGGAGCCTCATCAAATTTCCTTATACTCTCTATGTCTCCATTGTGTTTCGCTGCAATTTCGTCAAGAAAGTTATGGTCATAAAGCTTTATGCCAAAACGCTGTGAAAGCTTTTCGGCAATGAGGTGTCCGCCGCTTCCGAATTCACGTCCCACAGAAATTATAAGCTGATTTTCCATTTTATCGCTCCCTTTCTTTTTATATGTATCTTACAAATATACAAACCATAGATATAGTTATAACAATCACCGTAGCGGGCACTGCAGTTGTGCAGTAACGTTTCCAGCCCACAGGGTGACCTGACTTTGCACACACGGCAGTTCCGACAACGTTTGCACTTGCGCCTATCGGCGTTGCACTGCCACCGATGTCCGTTCCCATTGAAAGTGTCCATGCCAGCATATCAAGGTCTATGCCCATCGTTGCCGACATACTTTTTATAACAGGTATCATAGTCGCCGCAAACGGAATGTTGTCTACAAATGCACTTGCAACCGCAGAACCCCACAAAATTATCGCACAAATTGCAAAGAGATTACCACCGCTGATTTTGCCGATGAATTCTGCTATCACTACCAGCACTCCGGTTTCTTCAAGTCCGCCTACTACCATAAACAAACCAATGAAGAATAACAATGTCTTATAATCTACTTTTTTAAGTATGTATACCATATGCTTCGGTGCTGTGATAAGCGTAAGAACCGATACCAGCACACCTATAAACGCAACTGTCAGATGCGTCTCTGCGTGCGTAACAAGCAATACTACAGCTATAAGGAATATCACCGTACTCATTATAAAGCCGGGCATATCCTTTATTGCATCTCTCGGAACAGGCTTTTTCTCGGGTACAACAGACCCTTCTCTGAGCTCTTTACGGAATGCAAAATAGAAATATATCACCGTAAATACAAGTCCTATACCGGCAATCACTCCGGTATTGTTTATAAAATCAAAGAACGAATAACCAAGCGATGTGCCGATTATTATATTGGGTGGGTCACCGCACATTGTTGCACTTCCGCCAAGGTTTGCACAGAAAATTTCTGAAAGAATAACCGGTACGGGGTTGAACTTCAAAAGCTTTGCAAGCTCTACCGTAACCGCCGCAAGGAACAGTATAACTGTGATTGAGTCTATAAACATCGCAAGAACTGCCGACATTATCATAAATGTTATGAAAACCGGTATGGTTTTGTATTTAACAAGGCTTGCAATTTTAAGACACAGCCAACGGAAAAATCCTACTCTTGCCATTCCCTCTACCATTATCATCATTCCGGCAATGAATATTATTGTTTCCCAGTTTATTCCGTTACTTGCAGTTTCGGAAGAACCTGCCGAGTACCAGAAATGAGTTGTAAATATCGGGTCAAGATTAAGGGTGCGGATTATCGCATCCCCATCTTTCATTATCATACCAAACACCACTACAAGCGTCAGAACTCCGCATCCGATTGTTATATGGTGTCTTTCAATTTTGTCCATCACTATCAGAATGAACATAGCTATAAATATTACTACAGCAACTGTTTGTGCCAACACATTATCATCTCCTGTTTTAAATTATGTTTTTGATCGTGTCGCAGTAATCTCCGAACGTAGCAGAGAATATATAGTTAAGCACAAGGACTTCATCTGCCTGATAACGCTCAATCTCCTCTGTAAGACTTCCGCCAAACGAACGCGGGTCTATTACTATAACCCTGTAACTGCTTGCTGCAAGCCACGGAATGAATGCATTTGCATACGAATCCTTTATAACAACAACGGTCTTTCCGTCCGGGTTTGAGTTGTTGGTTATCTCCATTAACGGATTGTCGCCGCCAAAGAACAAAGTATAGTTGTTTTTATCAGTATTAAACATCGGTGCACCGACACCGTATTCTGTTACGTTGTCCTCTGCACGCATTCTTATTGATATATCGTTCTTTTCCGTTATGTCGTAATAGAAGATTGTATCCTGCTCCTGCTCGGTCAACTGCGATTTTGCCTTAAGATACAATGAGCCGTAGAACTCACCGTTTTCTTTTCTGGTAAAGTCAGTCTGTGCCGCAACAGGGCCTCCACTCATTTCCATATATTTAGCATATGCAACATACGCACCGTCCGTCGTCCAGTGGTGGTCTGTCTTAAAATAAAGCGTGTTGCTCTTACTTTCAAGAAGCGCTGAATACACATCTACTGGGAAAATACCCTTGAACTTTGAATTGACATATTCTATCGCTTCTTTTTGTGAATCCTGGGCTGATGAATATGCAGGCGCACTGAATTCCAGTGCTGTCGGGACAAGCACTGAATACATACGTATGTCATCCGGTATTGCTTCACGTATAGTGTTTAACGACTCGGCATACTTATCCTGTGCCGCCTCATTCTTTGCAAACATCTCCATGATATAGTCATTATACAGAACAAGTCTTCCCTCATTTGCCTCACCTGTACCTATATCTGATGTTGTTATTATGATTCTGCCGAGATTATCAGGTGTATAACCAACACGGCTCTTTATTTCATCCGATACTGCCATAAGCTTGCCACGGAATGCTATGTTGTCATCAACAAACGCCTCGAAATTCTTTGAGAATTCGCCACTCCATACACTTGAAAATGTAATTTCCGGCATTGTTTTGAGTTCTCTGTTTTCTTCTTTTATACTTGCAATATCAGCCGGAGCCGCAAGCAATCCGAAGGAGACTGCCATAAGTGCAATAAACAGAATACTGATTAAATATTTACGCATAATGACCTCCTTAGAATCTGAAGTACAGGAACGGGTTTGAAGTTGCACCTGTGAGTGTTGCAAGACATGCTGCAAAAAGTCCCACAAGAACAACAGCCTCTATTATCATTCCTATGCCCTTTATAGAAATAAGCTTTTCAAATATTTTATACGGCAACGGTGTTGAAGCAAGGATGAGTGCACCTAAAAGTACAATATTACCGTAGAACACTGAAACGGTAGTTATATCATAAAGCGGTCCGTTCTGTCCGAACATTGTCCCGAAAAACGCCGTAAGCTGTGAGAAATCCGTGAAATAGAACAATGTCCAGCCTATTACTACAAAAAACAGTGTTGTGATGTTTGAAAGCACAGGTACTTTTGACCACTTACTGAACAAAAGCTTTTCAATGAGCAATAATACACCGTAATATACTCCCCACAGAACAAAGTTCCACGATGCACCGTGCCACAAGCCTGTAAGAGCCCACACAACCATTATATTCAAAACCCAGCGTAATTTTGAGCATCTGTTTCCGCCCATCGGAATATATACATAGTCACGGAAGAAGCTTCCGAGCGTCATATGCCATCTGCGCCAGAACTCTGTAACAGAACGTGAAATGTACGGATAATTAAAGTTCTTCGGGAACTTGAAGCCTATCATTTTACCCATACCGATTGCCATATCTGAATATCCCGAAAAATCGAAATAAAGCTGGAAGCTGTAGAATATAATTCCAAGCCAAGCAGACAGAACTGTCGGTGCAGTAGATGCCGCAAAAAGAACATCCTTGGCATCGCCCGCAAAGTTTGCAAGAAATACCTTTTTACCGAGACCGATAACAAACTGTGTTGCACCGTCTGCAAATTCAGAAACGGTCACTTTTCTGTCGTCAAGTCCCTCTGCAACCTCCTGATAGCGAACAATCGGTCCTGCTATAAGCTGCGGGAACATTGATACAAATGTTATAAACTTCAGATATGATTTCTGAACGGGGGTATCTTTTCTGTAAACGTCCAGAACATATGTAAGTATCTGGAAAGTATAGAATGATATTCCAAGCGGGAGTCCGATTTCGGGTATCGGGAATGAGAATCCGAAAATACCGTTTACACTGCTTACGGCAAATGCTGCATATTTGAACACGCCTATCATTGCTATGTCAAATATAATAGCGAGTGTGACACACACTTTTGCCCATGCGTTCTTATTACGGTTTTGTGCCGCACCTATTCCGAATGCAAGGAAATAGTTTACAATCGTTGCCGCAATTAGCAATATAATAAGCGACGGCTCGCCCCACGCATAAAAAGTCAGTGAGAAAACAGCCAGAACAGTGTTTTTATACGTTATATTTTTTGAAAGCGAATACAGCAGCAAAACCGCCGGCAAGAATACGCATAAAAACGTCAGACTTGAAAATACCATATGCCTTTTTTCCTCCATTGTATATCATATAAATTTTTTTCTTATTCCAACATAATATTATACCCCATTTGTCAGTTTGTGTCAACAAAAAATAAAAGATTGTTTGATTTTATTTATAATTCTATTTTTCTCACAAAAAGAGGCAGATGTATTGAAACTTTATTCATAATATGTTATAATTACAGTATTCTTTCCCAAGGAGATAATTTATGAAAAAGATAATCATTTTATTAACATCAATATTGTTGCTTTGCGGCTGTTCTTCTGCTACTGAAGAGCCTGCAAAACCGACATTTGTACCCCAACAGCCTCCGTCACAATCTCTCACTCTTGAAGAAAAAGTCGGACAACTGTTTATGGTACGCAGTGACAGTGTAACAGAGGATAGCATAAAATCGCTTCAGCCCGG
>JAFODX010000216.1 GCA_017380475.1 Clostridia bacterium | reverse complement strand
TGATATGTGTCTCTGCCCAGCGTCCGAAAGCAGCTGAACCGCCTGCCTTGTTGATAAGTGCAACCATTGCACCAAGGATTACGAGGAATATGAATATTCCCGCTGTGCCTGAAACTGCTGCGATTAATCCGTCATTTAAGATATTATCAAGCGCACCTACCGGATTAAGATTTGCCGCAAATAAACCACCAAGCACAATACCGATAAACAGTGATGAATACACTTCTTTTGTTACAAGAGCAAGCGCAATTGCAACAAACGGCGGAATCAACGCCCAGAATGTGCCGTTGAAGTTATTTCCGGCTGTAAGTATCGCAATAGCAAATATAGCAATTATAAATACTACTGCAAAGATTGATGAAACAATTTTCTTTTTCATTTCATACCTCCTGATTTCTTTTATAAGTCATTTTTGACTCTTTTCATAATATTCTACCAAAAACGACATAAAATGTCAATATAAAAATAGTGCTTTTAGCACTTTCTATAAAAAAATACAGGTTCATATGTTGAACCTGTATTTTAACTGATTATAAACAACCATACAGTGCATTTCTCAGACACGAACGTAATCTCGGTGTTTCACCGTGAATATGTTCAAAGAAAGCCAGAGAAAGCTTATTTCCCGGATCTGCAAGCGCAAATGCACCTGCCGCACCTCCCCATCCGAACTCGCCTATGGGAGTCAACAGTCCGCTTTTTTCGGGATTTATATGCGTACGCACGCCAAGACCGTAGCCGTAACCCGTCTGCCAGTCATCAAAATCAGCTAAAGCCTCACCCGAAAGGTGATTTGTTCGCATAAGCTCTATTGAGCTTTCGGACAAAATACGTTCACCCGTTTTTCCTACACCGCCATTTGCAAGAGCATCAAGGAACAGTATATAGTCCTCCGTTGATGAGACAAGTCCTGCACCGCCGCTTTCATATTCTTCTGACAGATTATACTCACAGTCAAGACTCAGTCGCTCCGGCATACGTTTTTCGTTATAAATATATCTCGCCGGCATCCTTGAAAGCCTTTTTTCGTCCTTTGGCTTACCAAAAGATGTGTCTTTCATACCAAGCTTGTCAAATATATTCTCTTTCATATACTCGCCAAACTTCTGTCCTGACCACACCTCGATGAGTGCACCTAAAACATCGTGACAAAGGCTGTAGCGGAAACGTGTTCCCTGCTCAAACGCAAGCACTGTTTCAGATATTGCCCCGACAAGTTCACGTGTGCTTGTTCTGCCTTCAGAAAGAGTTTTTCTGATGCTTTCTGACTCAAGATTATAATCAAGACCTGCTGTCATTGAAAACAAATGCTTTATAAGTATCGGGTTCTTTGCATATCCCGATTCGTTTATCTGTGCATTTGCGCCCATTGTCTTGCCCGTTGCAATTTTTGACATTGTATCGGCATCTATTGCACTGTCTGAAATTTTCATTTTTTCAAATTCGGGCAGATACATAGAAACCGGGTCGGTTAACAGATATTTTCCCTGCTCTAAAAGCTATAATGCACAAGTGCAGGTGAGCATCTTTGTCATTGAGAAAATAAGATACTCTTCATCACCCTGCATTGATTTTTTATTCTTTATATCACTCATACCCGAAAAGTGTCTGAAAACAGTTTCATACCCTTTTGTGACTATACAATCAACACCGGGCACTCTTCCGTCCTCTACAACACCATCAAGATAAGCTGTTAGCTTTGTGAAATCCATTTTATCTGATAACGTATACTTCTGCTGTCTTATCACCAAAGATGTTGTTTATCTTTTCCTCTGCTGCTTCGTCAAAGATTTCAACATCCGGCTCTTTAACCTCGTTTGCACCAATCTGACCAATCATTCCGCCTATATTCTGAATGTATGTGTTGCCGTTCATTACCGGACGGTATTCATCCTTTAACGATACAAGGTGCAACATTCTGTATGCACATCTGTCAAATATGTTATTTTCTATGCTATAGTTGCGTGCAGTGTTTACATAGCTCCAGCCTTTTATAAGTGCCGGTGTATGAGTGTTATGTCTCTGCTGTCCCCAGCCGTAGCCTGAAAGTCTGATAAAGTTATCATTCATAACAACATCATCCATATAGCTTTCACGTTCGCCGTTTATCTGGTCAAGGAAGTACTCGATACCGTATACACACTTCTCTATTACGTTGCCTGTATAACGGATACCTGTCATTGTACGCTTTGTTGATGTTGTTACCTGATGTGTTATACCTGCATCATACACCTCATAAATGTAGTTGTTTGCTGCAACGTAATCCTCACAACCGCCGTAAATTTCAATGGCGTTACCGTAACGTGTAACACTTCCGCGTCTGCCCTCGGGGTAGTTGGGGTCTGTGCCGAAATAATTCTGGATTGAACCGCCTATCCAGCCAAACTCACAGTTTGTTACGTGAAGTCCTACTGAATGACCGCCTGCTGATACGCCGTGTCTTCCTACATACTTGATGCACAAGTTATCAATAGTTACATTTGCATTACCGCCTACACAGAACATATTAAGTGCTGCAACTGACTCTACTTCATTATAAACCTCACCAGGGTTACCCTTATCGCATCTGAGATAAATATCACCGAGCAGTTCACCGTGGTTTGTATCGGGTATCAGGAAATCCTCACCCTTTGACGGATGTCTTGTAAGAAGTGTGTCATAGTACCAGAAAACGTCAAGGTCCTGTGTCATTTCGTTCTCAATCACAAACAGCTTACTCTCATCATCACGGCATACAAACTGCAAATCTCTGTATGACGGAATAAGCTTTCTTGAATGTGCTTCACCGTCGTTGAAAACGATAGTTCCCGGATCACGCATCTTTTCTGTGCATTTCCAGATGTTTTTCTCTTCATTGTAAAGCTCCCACAACGAAGCGTCTGCAAGTGACTTATTATTTGCATAGAATTTCGGCTTCTCACCCTCACCGTATGCAGCATATGTAACGCCCGGCTTTGTTGCTACCGTGCCACGGAATAAGTCGCCTCTGTTAAAGAGAACACCATCACCCGGGTTAAGGTATGCCTTTGAAACTCTGTCAAGTGTTTTCCACGCAGTTTCAGGCGTTTTACCGTCGTTATTATCATCGCCGGCATTGCTTACATAGTAGCTTACACCTTTAATTACAATTTCGTCCTTTGCATTAAGTATTTCGTTTTTCTTTGTCTCAAACAGGTCATCATACTGCTTAAGCATTTCGTTTGTCATTTCTTTCATAATTGTCCTCCCGTTTTACGGCTTTGCCGTATTTATTCATATTATAACATATCAGCTTTGTAAATACAATAATAATTTTGACTTTTTTGAAGCAAAAACACCACAGATTTTTACCTGTGGTGTTTTTTGGATTATTCTATGATATATACCTTTGCAGTCTTGTCACCGAAAATATTGTTTATCTTTTCTTCTGCCTTTTCGTCAAAGATTTCAATTTCGGGTTCTTTTACTTCATTTCCGCCCCACTGACCTATCATATTTCCCTTGTCCTGAATATATGTGTTTCCTTTCATTACCGGACAATATTCATCTTTTTGAGCTACGAGATGCAACATTCTGTAGGCTGTACGGTCAAATATATTGTTTTCTATCGAGAAATTGCGCGCGGTGTTAATATAACTCCAGCCTTTTATAAGTGCAGGCTCATAATAGTTATGCCTCTGCTGTCCCCAGCCGTAGCCTGAAAGTCTGATGATATTGTCGTTTATTGCAACATCGTCCATGAAGCTCTCACTCTCGCCGTCTATCTGGTCAAGGAAGTATTCTATACCGTATACGCACTTTTCAATCAGGTTGTTTTTGTATGTGACATTTTTCATATCCTGCGGAACACGGGCATTAACCTGATGCGATGCACCTGCGTCATATCCCTCGTATATGTAGTTGTTTTCTACAACAAAACCGTTGCATGTGCCATAGACCTCTATACCGTTTCCGTAGCGCGTGACAGAGCCTCGTCTGCCCTCGGGATAGTTTGGATCAGTGCCGAGATACATCATTATATTTCCGCCTATCCAACCAATTTCACAATTGGACACATGAAGTCCGTTTATGCCGTGACCGCCCGATACGCCAAAACAATAATATTTCATACAAATATTATCTATTCTGATATTCTCGTTATTCATACAGGTAAATGCGATACGTTTTGCTATTACCTCTATGCTGTTAAATACAGCACCTGGATTGCCCTCGTCACATCTCAGGTATAAATCGCCCATCGTTGTCTTATCAACCTGCGGAATCGGGAAGTCTTCTCCCTTTGAGGGACGTGTTATAAGAACGTCCATGAAATGCCAATATATATCAAGATTTTCAGTCATTTCATCAGCCATCACAAACGGCTTTGACTCGTCATCACGGCAAACAAACTGCATATCCCTGAAAGACGGAATATGTTTTCTTGACACCTTTTCACCATCGTTAAATACGAGTGTGCCCGGGTCAAGAACCTTGTTTGTATATTTCCAGATATGATGCTCTTTATCGTATTCCTCCCACAGTGCAGGATTTGCGAGGTCTTCATCCCATCCGTAGAACTTTAGTTTATCGCCCTCACCGTATGCTCCATATGTAATGCCGGGTTGTGACATAATTGCCTGCCCACGGAATATATCGCCACGCTTAAAGAGAACACCATCACCCAGATAAAGCCAGGTTCTGTTGATTCTGTCATAATATCCCTCCAAAAGCTTTAGTTGCCTTGATTATAACATTTTTAACAATGATTTGCAACATCTCTACGAAAAAAATCGCAGATTTTGCGATTTTTTTCAGGTTCTTTATTTTAGTTTGAAATCGTATGTAGGTGCACCCTTTGCCGGATAATCTCCTGCAAGCACGTCAAGACAAGCATCAAGGCTGTCCATTGTGGTGTGACCGATTATCCATCTCGGCACATGCGGAAGCTCCTCACAAACAAACGGATTTCCCTGATGGATTATTGCAGAGATTTTATTGGTTACCTGCAACGCCTCAACAAGTCTTATAAATCTGCGTGTTATAAACTCCGAACCTGTATATGCAACATATTCGGAGAATGTGAGGAATATTGTATCCTCGCAGGCAATAGATGCATTGAGTATATCGTGATTTTGTTTCGGTGCCGGGAACTCATTTACAAACATTACTGTTGAGTTCGGGAATTTTTTAAGGATTAATTCCTTTACTTCCATAGGTTTACGCCAGCTGTCACTGCTGAATGTATCTACCTCAACGTGTCCTTCTGCACCGATTCCGTAATCACTTCTTATCATTACGGCAAAACAGTATTTTCCGTCGTGGGAATATTTCTTTGCCTCGCCTTCCGTAACCTTTTCATAGATACTGTTACGGTTGATGCAATTAAACATTCTGATATCTTCATCAGTGAGTTCTGCATCCTTGGGAAGCAATGTTGACTTGTGCTGTGCTTCAAGAATACGTCTTGCAGCATCATCGAGTCGTTCATCAGGAATAAGTCCCTTATCATATGCCTGACAATAATCGTCAAAAAGCTGTCTGCTGTTTGCACCCCACGGCAGAATTGTATCATTACCCGCCGCAATAGCAAGTCCTTTGGCGTCAATGTCATTGAATCTTGAACGGACTGCCATCATACAAAGTGCATCAGTTGTTGCAAAACCGTCAAAGCCCTCTTCACGGATAATGTCTATAACCGCCTTTGAAAGGCTTGCCGGATGTTCCGGGTCAATGGTATCAAAAGTTTTATGCGAGGTCATAATACCGTCAAGCAAATCCTCTTCCATAAGACGCTTATACGGATAAAGTACACGGTTTTTGATATCCTCTTTTGTGTATCCTGATGTGCCCGGTGCCATATGCCCGTCAACAGGTTTTCTTAGTGGTGCACCCGGAAAGTGTTTTCCTACAGTAAGAATACCGCCGTCGTGCATACCACGTGCTATTTCCTTTGCAAATTCTGCAACCTTTTCCTTGTCATTACCAAGTGTACGCTGACTTCCACGATACATATCAAGAATCGGGTTACATACAGCAGTATATCCCATCTTTCGTGCCATTACGCCAACAGTTTTACCGAATGTGTATGCATACTTCACATCACCCGTACACGCTACGGCATTATGTCTGCCGATAGTATAAGGTGCAATTCCGTTCTCGGCATCTGTAATTATAAGAATAGGATAGTCTGCCGCTTCTTTTACCATAGCAACAAGCTCGTCTACCCCTTCTCTGCCCTCCTGAATCCAGACGCAACCAAGTGAATGGTTCTTTATCATATCAACAATGAACGCATCCTCTTCAGGTGTTCTTGCGTATCCGTTTAAAAACGCAGTAAATGTCATTCCCAGTTTCTGACGCGTTGAGAGTTCTTCAAGCTTTAATTCTTTCATAATTTCTTACCTCCGGTATAAACTTCCCGATTATTTTATACAAAACGTATAAAGTTGTAAATAGAATATATCGAACGTTATGGAAAATTCAGAACAGTTTCTTAACTACTTTTTCCTTGCAAAAACCACAAAACGTTCGTTGTCCGTATTGTATGAACAAGTCGAAAGTGTCAGTATTTTTTCACCATAGCCTGGGATTGTTTCCGTTTTGTACAGGCTCAGACTAATACACT
>JAFODX010000019.1 GCA_017380475.1 Clostridia bacterium | reverse complement strand
TACCGATATGATTTGCGAGAGAGAAAATGAGTATGCAAGTGTATATTCGCCGTCACGGACGATATTACATCCTCAGCTTTTTGTAAACGTATTTAAATCTGCAAAAGGACTGCTTACACTGACTGCGCCACGATGTCCGCATTTGGGTTGTGCATTGAAATACAACAAACAAGAACATTCCTGGGATTGCTCGTGTCATGGTTCAAGATTTGACGAAAACGGAAAATTGCTCGATAATCCTGCTACCGGCGATATACCTGAAATTAAGTGTTGAATTAAATGCGCAAATATGATATAATATCATATATTCCACAGAAAAATCAGGAGTGAGCAACAGATGAAAAAAATAACAAATATTTTAATAGCTATTGGTATTTTATTAAATATATATATTCCGGCGTATGCAGAGTCAAGTGTGATTACAGGAACATTTTCGTCAAGTTCTGAACGACTTGTAGAAAAGGCTGATTTTGTATATGATGAAACCGAATTCGAAAAAGATACCTACACATATAATCATTCAATTGCAAAGATTTCGGTAAGACTTGCGATGTCAGCTTTTGGAGATACAGATTCGGGGTATAGCAAACAATACAAGAATGCATATGAACTCATGAAAGCTATGGGCTATAAATCCATATTATGGAACGATGAATACACCAAAAAACCGACAACCGACTCAATTGGTGTGATTGCCGGAAACAAAAAAATAACACGCAACGACGAAAACTACACATTGCTTGCGATAGCCATACGTGGCGGTAACTACGAATCGGAATGGGGCGGAAACTTTAATCTGGGCAAAGAAGATTTGCATCAGGGATTCAAAATTGCACGTGATGCAACTTTGGAGTTCATAAAAAAATATGTTAAGGACAATACAATTACGGGAAATATAAAAATATGGCTTACCGGCTACAGCCGTGGTGCTGCAGTGGCAAATCTTGTAGGTGCATATCTTGACACCAATCCTGGACTTTTCGGTAAGGCCGTGAATTTTATACCGGAAAATTTGTACACATACTGTTTTGGAACGCCGGGTTGTGCAAGAAATCTTTCGGCTGATAAGCTGTACAATAACATTTTCAGCATAGTAAACCGCAACGACTTTGTTCCGATGATTGCGATGGAGGAATGGGGTTACGGCAGATATGGCAAAACATATTATTTACCTTCATCTGAAACGAACGAAGAATATAGTGTGCTTGAAAAGAATATGCTGGCATCGTACAATAAATATGTAACTGATGATTATAAAATAACTGCCGACTCAAAAAAGTTTGCTGAGTATGAATATGTTCTTACGATATCTTTACTCTCGTTGGGGATAAGTTTCAGAGAGACTGATACGGGTTATTATGCGAATATGGGTGAATTTCTTAATGCAACTGCATACGAAATGGCATATGTGTTTGAAAGCCCTGAAAAGTACGCTGACTACGGTCAGAAAGAACTGATGTACTATGGCGATGTTGTGATTGGTCAGAACAGACTGACAGAGTTTATAGATATTTTCAGGGACGAGGTAATAAAAAGAGCAACACCGTCAAATATTGTCAACACTATCAGTAACTCGGAATCGGCAACCGTAAACACGGTAATGGAAAAAATTGCACGTGATTCTGTTTTGGCAACATTTGAAAAAATGGGACTGGACCCGCAGGACGGTACGGCAGAGGTGCTTGTTTCGTTTTTTATAAATATGCTTGGTGAGAACAAGCTTGCGACACTTATCGGCAACAGCGATATACTTGGTGAAGGACATTATCCGGAGCTCTGTCTTGCGTGGCTTGAAGTTACAGATGAAACTCATCTGACAAATAAAAACGGTACGTTTGTTATACCTCGTGGTATAACTGTGTTACTAAACGATAGTCTCATTAAGTTTGATCAGCCTCCGGTTATAAAGGATGACAGAACACTCGTTCCGTTGCGTGCAATTTTTGAAGCATTGGGCGCTACAGTCGATTGGGACGGCGAAACGCAGACGGTTACATCTGTAAGGGGCGACAAAGAGGTAAAGCTAAGTATTGGCAGTAACGTTTTATATGTCAACTCTCAGGCAGTGGAGCTTGATGTGCCCTCACAGCTTATAAACGACAGAACGATGGTTCCTGTCCGGGCAGTAGCAGAAAGTTTTGATTGCTTTGTAGACTGGGACGGCGAGCAGAAGACAGTTATAATAGAAGATAAAACAGTGTCGTAAAAAGACACTGTTTTGTATTTAGATATTGACTTTTAGGGTAAATTGTAGTAAAATAACGCATATAGGACTACAGAGAAAGGAATACAGATATGAGCAGAAAATTTTTCACATCAGAATCTGTTACAGAGGGACATCCCGATAAAATCTGTGACCAGATTTCAGATGCTATACTTGATGAGATTATAAAAAATGACCCGATGGCAAGAGTTGCTTGTGAAACAACGTGTACAACGGGTATTGTTTCAATAATGGGCGAGATAACAACGAGTTGTTATGTTGATTTTCCGAAAGTTGCAAGACAGGTTGTGCTTGATATTGGCTATGACCGTGCGAAGTACGGCTTTGACGGCAATACATGTGCGGTGGTTACATCAATTGACGAGCAGTCGCCCGATATTGCGCAGGGCGTAAACGACGGATTTGAAAACCGTGAGGGCGGTGCAAATGATGGCGGTAACGCAACGGGTGCAGGTGACCAGGGAATGATGTTCGGCTATGCGTGTGATGAGACACCGGAGCTTATGCCGATGCCTATTTCGCTTGCACATAAGATGTCAAAGAAACTTACAGAGATACGCAAGGACGGCGTTTTGGACTACTTGCGTCCTGACGGAAAAACACAGGTAACGGTTGAATATGATGAGAACAACACACCGGTGCGTGTTGACACAGTTGTAGTATCAAGTCAGCACTCACCCGACGTTGCAATCGAAAAGCTTCGTGAGGATATTATCCGTGAGGTAATCCTCCCGACAGTTCCGTCAAATCTGATTGACGAAGATACAAAGTACTATATCAACCCGACAGGCAGATTCGTTGTCGGCGGACCTAACGGCGACAGCGGTCTTACCGGCAGAAAGATAATCGTTGACACATACGGCGGCTATGCACGTCACGGCGGCGGTGCGTTCAGCGGTAAGGACCCGACCAAGGTTGACAGAAGTGCGGCATATGCATCGAGATGGGTTGCCAAAAACGTAGTTGCGGCAGGTCTTGCAAAGCGTTGTGAGGTACAGCTTGCATACGCAATCGGTGTAGCAAAGCCGGTGTCTGTTATGGTTGACACATTCGGTACAAATACCGTACCGGAGGAGAAAATCGAAGAAGCAGTAGCAAAGGTATTTGATTTAAGACCGTATGCTATAATTGAAGAGCTTAAACTAAGACAGCCTATCTACCGTCAGCTTGCCGCTTACGGTCATATGGGACGTGAGGATTTAGGCGTAGAATGGGAAAAGACAAATAAGGTAGACGAACTAAAGAAAGCTATTGCAGACTGATGAAAATCACTCAGCTGTGCATAAGTTCCACTAACGAAAACAAGTTTTCGAGTGTCACTTAATCTTGCACTCCTAAGCTCGCTCGCATACCTGCGTATGGCCTCGCTTGCTTAGAAGCACAATCTGAGCAATTTTGCTAAGTCTGAGGATGAAAACAGGACGAAACGAAAAAGCATCCGTTGCGAACGGCTCAAAATGCATTCTCACGGAAAGCTTTTCCGTTTTTGTATGAAAGGAAGGTAATAAAATGGCAGAAGAAGAAAAGAATGAATGTTCATCATGCGGTGAGGGTTGTTCATCGTGTGGTGAGGGAGGATGCTCATCATGCGGTGAAGGCGGATGCTCATCCTGTGGCGGCGGTGAACCGCAAAGCTTGCTTGTTCCGGCTAACACATTCTCGGATATAAAGAAAGTTATAGCTGTAGTAAGCGGTAAAGGCGGTGTCGGTAAATCACTCGTAACCTCACTTATGTCTGTTGCGATGCGTCAGCGTGGCAAGAAAGTATCAGTACTTGATGCTGATATAACAGGCCCGTCAATCCCGAAAATGTTCGGAAGAAAGGACAAGGCAACAGCGAGCGAAATGGGACTTTTCCCAATAGAAACTGAAACAGGGATAGAGCTTATGTCTGTAAATTTCCTGCTTGAAGATGAAACCACACCTGTTTTGTGGCGTGGACCGGTTATTTCAGGCGTTGTAACACAGTTCTGGCAGGATGTTGTCTGGGGTTATTGTGACTATATGTTTGTCGATATGCCACCGGGCACAGGTGACGTGCCTCTTACTGTATTCCAGTCACTTCCCGTAGACGGAATCATAGTTGTAACATCACCGCAGGAGCTTGTCGGAATGATAGTTGAAAAGGCTGTAAATATGGCAAATGCAATGAATGTACCCGTTCTTGGTATAGTTGAGAATATGTCATATTTCGAGTGCCCTGACTGCGGAAAACAGCATAAAATCTTCGGTGAAAGTCATATAGACGAAATCGCAAAAAAACACGGTATAAAAACTGTTGCAAAACTCCCGATGCGTCCCGAAATCGCAACTGCGGCAGATGCAGGAATGATTGAAAAAGTTGATGCATCAGACCTTTTTAAAATGGCGGATATGCTTGAAGAATTAAAGTAAATAAACATAAACACATTCCTGTAATGGGAGTGTGTTTTTTGTTGTACTGGAAAATCTGTATCAATTTTCGGAAAATCCGTCAATTATGACGGAGATTTATTGATTTATAAAAAATTTTCTGTTAAAATTACAATAACTCTATGTATATACATAGAAAATCCAATTAAACGACAGTTGCAAACAAACGTATAAACTCAAACGTGAATCCCACAACCACCGTGCTGATAAAGGTGATTGCATCTTAATTGTGGGTTATGGTTTTGTCCTGATGGAGCGGTATCCCGGACGGATTAAAACAATGCAAGAATACTCATCAGCACAAACTGTCGGATTAAAATTAAAAAAGGAGAAATGAAAATGAAAAAATCAATTTTCAAAAAGCTCGTATCAGTAGTATCTGTTCTTGCTATGGTTATTTCATGTACAGCTACTGTATTTGCTGATTATGAGTGTGCAAGCCAAAGTTCAACTTGTGATGATAAAACTAATTGGACAGAGGGCGGTCACAACACAGGCTACTCACAGAAAGTAGAGGATGGAGTTTTTAAGAGTGTTCGTACTGCTTTCCGTACATACTATCCGGGAAGATATGGTCTTGCAGAGGGAGATAACCCATATGATACAAAGATTTTCAAAGAGACGTGGGTGATGCCGGATGGAAATGGTGGATGGAAAGCCAACGAATCTCAGATAGGAAATGTTACGAGTGTATATAAATTTGCAAATGGCAAATCTTTTGCAAAGGGTAAGGTTCAGGCAAAATTCGATTTCAAATTCAATGGTACTGTTGGACAGGGAATCGGAGTTGGTTTGCAGGGGGCTACGAACGCACCTTCTAACTATGTGGGTGTGCGTATCCATAATACTGATGCAAGAGCGTGGTATCCGACGGACTTGACAAGCAATCCGATTTACTACAATAAAGATCAAGAAGCTCTCACTCCTAATAAGTGGTACACATGTTTGATGCAGTACGATATAGATCTGCAGGTTCTTAAAGTTACAATTACAGATGACGATGGAATGAATTTCACGTTTACAGATGATATATCGGAGAATGAAAGTGATGGCGATTCCAAGTGGGGAAGCAGAACCCCGGGTACTATTCAAGGTCTTTCGTTTAGCTCATACCGTGATATCGATATATTTGGAACAATCGGTGAAACTGGTAGTTCTGAGCCAGGTTCGTCAGAATGGTGTATTGACAATATAGAGCTTGATGCAGGTGTTGGTTATAAGGCCGAAAATGTATATTCAAGCGGTGACGGACTGAAAACAGAAGCTGTAGAGGATGGATTCAATTTTGATGGCATAAAGCTTTCGCGTCTTACGAGAATAGCAGATCCTGCAAATACAAGCTTTGTAACCGCTGCATATGCCGGCGATG
>JAFODX010000215.1 GCA_017380475.1 Clostridia bacterium | reverse complement strand
TTTCTACGGTATGTCACCGTATTCGTTCTTCACTCCGTTTATAACAACGCCGTTGATTTTGCTGATACTGATAATTTCACCGATAACGTTTCTGTTATATGAGATTTTCGGCACTGCTCCGATACTTGGTGCATATCTTAATCTCGCAGTGAAAATACTCTATAAACTGCCGTATATAATAAAAGATTTGCCGTTTTCGTATCTGAATATCGGCAAACCGTCAATAGTATTCATTCTTATGTTTCTGTGTGTGATATTTGTGGTGTACTATAAAATCAAATCACGCAAACAATACGTGTTCTTCTATAGTGCCGCCGTTGTCGGGTTCGGGTTGTCGCTTGTTGTTACTACGCTTATGCGTCTTGGCACTGCCGAGTTTATGTTTGTAAATGTAGGTCAGGCGGACGGCTCGGTTATCCATACACCGTTTCGTGAAACCGTCATAATTGACGGCGGTGGCGGTAACGAATGGACGAACTATAACACGGGCAAGGCACTGTTTGTGCCGTACCTTGAGGCAATGGGTATAAACCGCATCGAGGTTGCGATTGTGTCGCATTATCATCAGGACCATATCGAGGGCGTTATTGACACGATTAAATCTATACCCACCGATTATGTGTATGCACCGATACTGACAGATTCTGACAGTGAGAGTATGCGTGAATGGGCATCAAAGCTACGTAAAGCCGCAGACGAAAGCGGTGCGACACTTTGCTTCGTGTCCGAAAACACAAGACTTGAGTTTTCCGACGGGCTTATGATTGACATATACGCACCAATAAAACAAAGAAAATACGACGAAAACGACACTTCAATTCCCGTTAAAGTGTCATTCGGAGAATTTTCCGTTCTTTACACAGGTGATATGACCGACTCTGCCGAACGCAGATTTTTGCATCAGGCAGATGTTGATGCCGATGTTTTAAAGGTTGCTCATCACGGCTCACGCGACTCGTCCTGTGATGAGTTTATAAAAGCTGTTTCGCCCGATTATTCTGTTATAAGCTGCGGTGAAAATAATGTCTATGCCCACCCTCATCCTGAAACTCTAAAAAGACTTGACGGCACCGCCATTCTGCGTACCGACCTTATGGGCGATATCCGTATATCTGCCCGTAAGAACGGCAATTGCGATATTAAGTAGCTATCGCAAAAATATTATAACACATAAGTGTTCTTTTGTCAACATATGTGGTCAACATTGCTTTTATTATAGCATATAATATATTCGAGGTGATATATTGTATGTTTATACCAACACTTGACCCTATAAAAGTTGGGCAAACAATTGCATTTTTCAGAAAGCAAAAGGGAATTTCGCAAGAGGTTTTAAGCGGACTTGCCGACATCGGAAGAAGTCATTTAAGTGCCATAGAGCGTGGTGAAAGAAAGCCTACACTTGAAACATTGTATAGACTTTGTTCTGCCCTTGATGTTAAAATGAGCACTGTTGTTCTAAAGTTGGAAGAAATTCTTTAAGAGGTAACCATGAGAAAATTTAAAATACCGTCAATACCACCAACAACAAATAAATGTGTTCGGTTTCCGAATGACGTAATAGAAAATGTTGAAAAAGCAATACAAGGCAAGGATTGTACATTTTCTGCATTTGTTGTTGAGGCTGTGCGTGTTGCACTGGAAAATTTAGAAGAAGAATGAGATTAAAAGAATTACGAGAAGATCTGGATATAAAGCAAAAAGATATTGCCGAATATCTGCACATAAAACAGAACACATATTCACAGTACGAGAATGAACAACGGCAGTTGCCGATTGATGTTTTAATTAAGTTGGCTGAATATTATAAAGTTTCGACAGACTATATTTTAGGTGTTTCTGATAAGTAATGATTTAAAAAAAATCCCGGATATCAAGCTGAATTTTGCTTGTATATCCGGGATTTTTATATTTTCTTGTGGTCATACCTGACCACGCTTTTGTGATTTCATCGGTAAGAATAGCATATTCTTTACCTTTTTCAACACCTCTGTGTTGCCATTCGGCAGTCAATTCATTACGAACTCTTATGGACAATATTCTCTGATGAATCCAGTCTTCATCATATCCCTTTTTCAGATATGTTTCCAAGGCTCTGTCTATGGCAAGTTCAGGGTCAATCGTTTCATCAATTCTTTCTTTACCTACTTCAGCAAGCCACATCTTAAAAGGCTCTGCTTTTGGTGACGGAATGGACTGAATGATACGGAGAATACCTGCAATATCTGCAACGGTGGTTTTGTATCTTTTGCCGTCTGTTGCGGTTAATTCAGTCAGGGTACAAATTGTACCCCACCTCGAATTGAGTTCCTCATCACGACTTCGCATTTTCTTTATATATTGCTTTACATCTTTACTTTCGGTCAAAACCTCCACAACGTCGCTAACCGAAAAATACCATTCTTCGGTTTCTTCATTCCACGAAGTTCTTATCTTTTTATTTTCAAAGATTTGAATTTTATCTTCATTCATTGTCTTTTCCTCCGTAAAATTCTATGTTTATTATCCTAATATACATCCACCTTAAGCCTCGGCTTGTTATGGTACGTCACGCTCAGCACCAAGCCGATTGCCGCCATATTTGTTATAAGCGATGTTCCGCCATATGAGATAAACGGCAGCGGAATACCCGTAACCGGCATAAGACCGATGCACATTCCCACGTTTTCAAATACGTGGAACAGAAGCATTGCTCCCACGCCTGTTGCGATATATCTGCCGTAATTGTTATCCGAACGCTGTGCGGCACGGAAGCATCTGAAAATGAGCCAGAACAACAGACACACAATAATTATCGCACCGACAAATCCGAACTCCTCGGAGAACACACTGAAAATAAAGTCTGTGCTTTTTGTCGGAAGATAACCCATCTGGTTCTGCGTACCCTGCAAATAGCCTTTTCCCCATAACTGTCCCGAACCAACTGCGATTTTCGACTGAATAACATTGTATCCGTCGCCAAGCGGGTCAATCATCGGGTCAAAGAACACGTTTATTCGCTGACGCTGATAGTCGCTCAGCAAGAACTTATATATAAGCGGTAACGATATAACACCAAGTCCAAGCACCGCTATTATATACTTGTACGAAATACGCGCCACAAACACCATACACGCAAACATAAACATAAACACAAGCGAACTGCCAAGGTCAGGCTCCATCATAATGAGCAACAAAAGCACACCAAGATGCAGGATAAGTCCGAGAATTACACGTATATCGTTTATTTTGTTCTCAACCTTTGTGAGATGGTATGAGAACGTCAGTATAAAGCAGATTTTTGCAAGCTCGGCAGGCTGTATGCCGACCGCACCGAAACGTATCCAGCTCTTTGCACCCCAGTCGCCCGATGTACCGAATATAAGAACTATTATAAGGATTGCAACGGCGAATATATAAATATACTTAACCGCATTTGCAAACTGCTCATAGTCAAAAAAGCACAGAAACAGCATAAGTCCGAGACCTATCGCCATTGCCGCAGACTGCACGATTACGTTTGTGTCAGAGCCTGTTGTA
>JAFODX010000214.1 GCA_017380475.1 Clostridia bacterium | reverse complement strand
ATTTATCTTTCAATAAGGCTCTCGCCGGTCATTTCTGCCGGTTTCTCCACACCCATCATATCAAGCATTGTCGGACAAAGGTCGCAGAGCTTACCATCTTTAACCTTAACATCGCCCTCTCCGATAACAATCATCGGAACAGGGTTTGTGGTATGAGCTGTGAACATATCATCAGTTTCGGGGTCAACAAGACAGTCAGCATTACCGTGGTCAGCAGTTATAAGTGCCTTACCACCCTTTTCGAGTATCTTGTCTACCATCTTACCAACGCAGGTATCAACCGCTTCAACCGCCTTAACTGCCGCATCCATCATGCCTGTATGACCAACCATATCGCAGTTTGCGTAGTTAAGGATAATTACATCGTACTTGTCCTCGTCAATTGCGTTGCATACTGCCTCGCATACCTCAGGAGCCGACATTTCCGGTTTCATATCAAACGTTGCAACGTCAGGTGATTTGATAAGGATTCTGTCCTCACCCTCAAACTGACACTCCTCACCGCCGTTAAAGAAGAATGTAACGTGAGCATACTTCTGTGTTTCGGCGATTCTTAGCTGTGTCATACCAAGCTTTGAAACGTATTCACCGAATGTCATTGTAAGCTGTTCGGGCGGATATGCAACTGTAACGTTTGGCATCTGTGCATCGTACTGTGCCATACATACGAAGTTTACATTAAAGTAACCCTTCTTGCGTACGAACCCGTCAAACATCGGGTCAACGAATGTTCTTGTTATCTGTCTTGCACGGTCGGGACGGAAGTTAAACATAATAACGCTATCGCCCTCTTTTACAGTGCCCTCTTTATCAATAACCGTCGGAACGATGAACTCATCAGTTACGCCGTTTTCGTATGATTTTTTGATTGCTTCTACGGGGCAGGTTGCTGTTTCGCCCTCGCCCATAACAATAGCATTGTACGCCTTTTCAACTCTGTCCCATGCATTGTCACGGTCCATAGCGTAATATCTTCCGCTTATGGTTGCAATCTTGCCTGTGCCGATTCTTTCGATGTCTGAAACAAGCTCTGACATGAAATCTGCACCCGAAGTCGGAGGCACGTCACGACCGTCGTGGAATGTGTGAACGTACACCTTTTCAAGTCCCATCTTGTTTGCCATTTCAAGCAAACCTACAAGGTGCTTCTGGTGTGAGTGAACACCACCGTCAGACAAAAGACCCATAAGGTGAAGTGCCTTACCGTTATCCTTTGCAGACTGCATTGCGTTTTTGAGTGCTTCGTTCTCAAAGAAAACGCCGTCCTCTATATCCTTTGTTATCTTTACAAGCATCTGATAAACAACTCTGCCTGCACCGATATTTGTATGACCAACTTCACTGTTACCCATCTGTCCGTCGGGAAGACCAACAGAAAGACCGCTTGCTAAAAGCTGTGAGTTGGGGTACTTTGCAAAATATGAATCAAGATACGGTGTGTTAGCCTGAGCTATTGCGTTACCCTTTGTTTCAGGGTTAAGACCGTAACCGTCCATTATGATTAAAGCAATAGGTTTTTTTGCCATATTAAATTAAATCCTTTCCTAACCTTATACATCTTTAAGGGGTGCTTGCTTAGAATGCATTTTCATAAGTTTCAGCATTCGTAGCAAGTACCCCTTAAAGATTAGTTTCAATTTTTACTTCGCAGCGCTTGTAATAACAGCAAAATCTGCTGCTACAAGTGATGCTCCGCCGATAAGACCACCGTCAATGTTCGGCTTTGCAAGCAAGCCTGCAGCGTTCTTTGCGTTCATACTGCCGCCGTACTGGATTGTGATTGCCTTTGCGGTCTCTTCGTCGTAAAGGTCAACAAGGAGTGCTCTTATACCTGCACAAACCTCTTCAGCCTGCTCATCAGTTGCAGTCTTGCCTGTACCGATTGCCCAGATAGGCTCGTAAGCGATTACAGCCTTCTTTGCATCACATGCACAGATACCTGCGAATGCTTTCTTTATCTGGATTGCAATCCAGTCCATTGTGATACCTGCTTCACGCTGCTCGAGCGACTCACCGCAGCAAACTATCGGAACAAGACCCTTTTCAAGTGCCTTTTTAGCCTTTAAGTTTACAGTTTCGTCTGTTTCGTTATTGTATTCACGTCTCTCGCTATGTCCCATAATAACGTACTTAACGCCAAGGTCAACGAGCATATCAGCTGATACTTCGCCTGTAAATGCACCCTTGTCCTCAAAGTGAAGGTTCTCTGCACCAATCTTTACGTGTGAACCCTCTGCAGCTCTTACTGCCTCACTAAGACATACATACGGTGTACAGCATACTACTTCGCACTCTGCACCCTTTGTTGCCTCGATTACTTCTTTAACATAATCATATGTTTCTGACGGAAGCTTGTTCATCTTCCAGTTACCTGCTATTACATATTTTCCCATTTCTATTATTTCCTTTCGTATTGGTGAATTGTTTACCAAATTATTTATCTGTTAATGCTGCGATACCCGGTAGCTCTTTTCCTTCCAAGAATTCCATTGAAGCACCGCCGCCTGTTGAGATGTGGCTCATCTTGTCGCCAAGACCTGCCTGGTTAACAGCAGCAACACTGTCACCGCCGCCGATAATTGTTGTTGCATCAAGATCAGCAAGAAGTGATGCGATTTCGTTTGTACCCTTTGCGAAGTTGGGCATCTCGAACACGCCCATCGGTCCGTTCCATACAACTGTCTTTGCATCAGCAAGAACGCCCTTGAAGAGCTCGATTGACTTCGGACCTATATCAAGACCCATCCAGCCGTCAGGAATGTTACCCTCAACAACCTTTGACGGTGCATCGTTATCAAAAGCCTCTGTTACAACTGTGTCTATCGGAAGAACAAGCTTATCGCCTGCTTCGTCAATCATCTTCTTTGCATAGTCGATAAAATCAGGCTCAAGAAGTGATGTGCCTGTTGTCTTGCCCTGTGCAGCGAAGAATGTATATGCCATACCGCCGCCGATGATGAGCTTGTCAACTTTCTTAAGAAGGTTCTCGATTACTGATATCTTTGATGATACCTTTGAACCGCCAAGGATTGCTACAAGCGGTCTTACGGGTGAATTAACAGCGTTACCGAGGAACTTGATTTCCTTTTCGATAAGGTAGCCTGCAACTGCCGGCTTTACGATTGCGCTTACACCTACGTTTGAGCAGTGTGCTCTGTGAGCTGTACCGAATGCATCATTTACGAACAAATCAGCAAGTGAAGCAAGCTCCTGTGAGAACTCGTCAACGTTCTTTGTCTCTTCTTTTCTGTAACGTGTGTTTTCAAGAAGAACAACATCGCCCTCGTTCATTTCTGCTACTGCCTTTTTAGCATTCTCGCCTACTACGTTAGCATCAGCTGCGAAAATTACTTCCTTGCCAAGCTTTTCTGAAAGTCTCTTTGCAACAGGAGCGAGTGAAAGAGTCGGAACCGGCTCACCCTTCGGCTTACCCATATGTGAACAAAGGATAACCTTTGCACCGTTTTCAATAAGATAGTTGATAGTCGGAAGTGCACCAACTATTCTGTTTTCGTCTGTTATTTCCTGCTTGTCGTTTAGCGGAACGTTAAAGTCACATCTTACAAGGACTCTCTTGCCCTTAACGTCAACGTCTTCTACTGTTAATTTGTTGTACATAATGGTATTCTCCTTTTCTTTGCCCACACTTGGGCATTTTAATATGAGTATATTCTATACTAAAATTATAGAATTTTCAAGTGTATTTGCAAAATTTGTTCAGTTTGTTGTAAATTTTTTCCATAACAGCCAAAATAGGCATTTATTTAACGAATATTTCCCCTATTCGACCGGAAACAGAGACAGTTTGTTATCCTTGTCGCAGATACCTAAATATATTTCTTTTGCACTGTCATAGTGCTGTTCTTTTAACTGTTTTTCAAGCCATTCAGGATTGAATCCGAGCCGTTTCAGATTTTCATGGATGATACGACCGTCCATTATAACCTCAGTATTTATCATTTCCTGCTCCGGCGTGATATTGATATCCTCCGGTTCAAGCGGTCTTTTTGTACTTACGGGCAGGATTGTCAGTCGTCCGTTAT